>CAXTJW010000089.1:0-11370 GCA_964244305.1 uncultured Acetobacteraceae bacterium | reverse complement strand
GCAGAACGACACCCAGCGCGAGCAGGCGCTGCGCAACTTCGCCCGGCGCGGCCAGGACCCGATCATCGCCGTCGGCTTCAACCAGGCTGCGTCGGTGAAGACCATCGCTGCCGAGTTCCCGGCGCTGCGCTTCGTCATCATCGATTCCGTCGCGGAGGCGCCCAACGTGCAGTCCATCCTGTTCCGGGAAGAACAGGGCAGTTACCTCGCCGGAATGCTGGCGGCGTTGCGCAGCGGCACCGGCAAGATCGGCTTCGTCGGCGGTATGGACATTCCGCTGATCCGCAAGTTCGCCTGCGGCTATGTGCAGGGCGCGCGGGCGGTGAACCCCAGCATTGAGATGCTGCAGAACATGACCGGATCGACCCCGGCTGCCTGGGCCGACCCGGTGCGCGGCGCGGAGCTGGCGCAGTCGCAGATCGAGCGTGGGGCGGACGTGGTGTTCCAGGCCGCGGGGGCGACGGGGGTGGGGGTGCTGCAGGCGGCGGCGGACGCCGGCAAGTTCGGCATCGGCGTCGATTCGAACCAGAATTACCTGCATCCCGGCCACGTGCTGACCAGCATGGTGAAGCAGATCGATATCGCCACCCGCTCGGCGCTGGAGACCGCGCGTGCGGGCAACTGGCGGCCGGGAACGCAGGTGTTGGGGCTGGCGGAGGACGGCGTGGGCCTGGTGTTCGACGGCAGCAACGCGGGCATCGTGACGGCCGAGATGCGCGGGCGCGTCGACCAGGCGAAGGCCGACATCATCGCAGGCCGCATCACGGTGCACGATTATATGAGCGACAACGCCTGCCCGAACTGACTTTGCCCGCCGCCGAGCTGCCCGCCATCGAACTGCGCGGGATCGAGAAGCGCTTCGGCGCAGTGCATGCCTGCCGCGAGGTGGACCTGACCGTCCGCCGCGGCACGATCCACGGCATCATCGGCGAGAACGGCGCCGGCAAGTCGACGCTGATGGCGATCCTGCACGGCTTCCACCAAGCCGATGCGGGCGACATCCTGGTGCACGGCCAGGCCGCCGTCATCCGCGACAGCCGCGACGCCATCCGGCTCGGCATCGACATGGTGCACCAACATTTCATGTTGGTGGAGCGGTTCACCGTGCTGGAGAACGTTTTGCTGGGCGCGGAGGGTGGGGCGCGGCTGGCGCCCGGTGCCGCGCGTGCGCGTGCCGAGCTGGCCCGGCTGGGCGACGCATACGGCCTCCGCGTCGACCCCGATGCCCGCGTCGAGGACCTGCCGGTGGGCGCGCAGCAGCGGGTCGAAATCCTGAAGGCGCTGTATCGCGGCGCAGAGGTGCTGATCTTGGACGAACCGACCGGCGTGCTGACGCCGCAGGAGGCGGACGACCTGTTCCGCGTGTTGCGGGCGCTGCGCGACCAGGGCCGGACCGTGCTGCTGATCACCCATAAGCTGCGCGAGATCATGGCCGTCACCGACCGCGTCTCGGTGATGCGCGCCGGGCGGATGGTGGCGCATCGCGAGACCGCCGCCACCTCGGTGTCCGAACTGGGTGAGCTGATGATCGGACGCCGGCTGGCGACGGCCGCGCCGCGTGCGGCACCGCGTCCGGGCCCGGCGCTGCTGGAGGCACGCGGCCTGGTCGTGCGGGATGCGGCGGGGGTGGAGCGGGTGAGGGGGGTCGATCTGGCACTGCGCGGCGGCGAGATCGTCGGCATCGCGGGCGTCGCCGGCAATGGCCAAAGCGAGCTGCTGGAGGCGCTGGCCGGCATGCGCCACCCCAGCGCGGGGGAGATCCGCCTTGCCGGGCGCCTGGTTTTCCCCGGGCGCGGCTTCCACCCGGCCGCGCTGCGCCGCCAGGGGCTGGCCCATGTCCCGGAGGACCGCCTGCGCAGCGGCCTGTTGCGCCGGGCGACCGCCGCCGACTCCGCCATCCTCGGTTACCAGCACGACCCGGCCTATCGCGGGCGTCTCGGCCTGCTCTCGCCCCGGAACATCATCACCCACGGCCGGCGGCTGATGCACGACTACGACGTGCGCCCCGGCGACCCGGCGCTGCGCTCGGCGCTGCTGTCCGGCGGCAACCAGCAGAAGCTGGTGCTGGGCCGCGAAATCGAACGCGAGCCGTCGGTGCTGCTGGTGGGTCAGCCGACCCGCGGCGTCGACATCGGCGGCATCGACGCCATCCACCAGCGCCTGCTGGCCTGCCGCGCGGCCGGGAAGGCGGTCCTGGTGGTGTCCGTGGAGCTGGAAGAAATCCTGGCGCTGGCCGACCGCATCCTGGTGATGTTCGACGGCCGCATCATGGGCGAACTCACGCCGGGCGAAGCGGGCGAGCAGCGCCTGGGCCTGCTGATGGCCGGCGTCGGCCAGGAGCATGCGGCTTGAGGACGTTGCCGCGCTGGGCGGAGCTGGCGTTGCTGCCGTTGCTGAACCTGCTGCTGGCGCTCGGCATCACGGCACTGCTGGTGCTGGCGACCGGCAACGACCCGGCCGTGGCCCTGACGGCGCTCGCCATGGGCAGCCTCGGTTCCCTGGATGCCATCGGCTACACGCTGTATTATGCCACCAACATGGCCTTCACCGGGCTCGCGGTGGCGGTGGCGTTCCAGGGCGGGCTGTTCAACATCGGCGCGGAGGGCCAGGCGGCGATGGCCGGGCTTGGCGTGGCGGTGGCGGCGCTGAACCTGGCGGCGCTGCCGGCCGTGCTGCTGGTCCCGATGGCGATCGCCGCCGGCGCGGCGCTGGGCGCCATCTGGGCCGCCATCCCCGGCTGGCTGCAGGCGCGGCGCGGCAGCCACATCGTCATCACCACCATCATGTTCAATTTCCTGGCCGCGTCGCTCACGGTCTATTTGGTGGTCAACGTGCTGATCGCGCCGGGCTCCATGTCGCCGGAAACCCGGCGGTTCACCCCGGCGGCGGCGCTACCCCTATTGTCCTCGTTCGGCTTTCCCAGCACGGCGCCGGTCAATCTTGCCCTGGCGCTGGCCCTGCTGGCGGCTGTGGCGGTGTGGCTGCTGGTCTGGCGCACACCGTGGGGCTACGCGCTGCGCGTCATGGGCGAGAGCGCCGAGGTCGCCCGCTACGCCGGCATCGATCAGGCACGGACGACGATCCTGGTCATGGCGCTGTCGGGCGCGCTGGCCAGCGGCGTGGCGGTGAACGAGCTGCTGGGCGCGCAGCACCTGCTGCGGCTGGGCTTCACCGGCGGCTACGGTTTCACCGGCATCGCCGTCGCGCTGATGGGCCGCAATCATCCGGCCGGCGTGCTGCTCGCGGCGCTGCTGTTCGGCGCGTTGACCCAGGGCGGGGCCGAACTCGCCTTCGACGCGCCGGACATCCCCGCCGAGATCGTCGTGCTGATCCAGGGCCTGGTGATCCTGTTCGCCGGGGCGCTGGGCAACCTGCTGCGCCCGGCGCTGCTGCGCGCGTTGGGCCGGGCCTGACGCATTGGAAACCCTCGACGCCATCGTTCTCGACACCATCGTGCCCGTGTTCGCCGCCACGCTGCGCCTCGCCACGCCGCTGCTGCTGGCGGCGCTGGCCGGCATGATGTCCGAGCGCGCCGGCATCGTCGACGTGGGGCTGGAGGGCAAGATGCTGGCCGGCGCGTTCGCCGCCGCCGCCTGCGCGTCCCTGACCGGCAGCGCCGTGCTGGGCCTGCTGGCGGGGGTGGCGGCGGCGTGCGTGCTGGGTTTGGTGCACGCCTATGCCTGCGTCACGTTGCGCGGGAGCCAGGTGGTCTCGGGCATGGCGATCAACATCGTCGCCTCCGGGCTGTCGGCGACCTTGGCGCTGTCGTGGTTTCGGCTTGGCGGGCAGACGCCGCCGTTGCCGTCCAGCGCACGCTTCATGCCGATCGGCCTGCCTGGCGCCGGGGTGCTGGGGGGCATTCCGGTACTGGGCCCGATCTTGGGCAAGACCTATGGCGCGCTGATCGGCGGGCAGACGGCGCCGGTCTACATGGCGCTCGTTTTGGTGCCGGTCAGCGCCTACGTGCTTGGGCGCACCCGGTTCGGGCTGCGGCTGCGGGCCTGCGGCGAGCACCCGGCGGCGATCGACACCGCCGGCATTTCGGTAGCGCGGCTGCGTTACGCGGCGGTGCTGATTGCGTCGGTGCTGTGCGG
The DNA here is from genome assembly GCA_964244305.1 of uncultured Acetobacteraceae bacterium. GTDB lineage: Bacteria > Pseudomonadota > Alphaproteobacteria > Acetobacterales > Acetobacteraceae > CAHJXG01. Next base: position 7,276 of record CAXTJW010000089.1, on the reverse strand, counting down.
CGTGGCTGGGGCGTCGGTCGCCATCGCGCAGGGGGCGGGGTTTGGCCGCGACATGATCGCCGGGCGCGGCTACATCGGGCTGGCGGCGATGATCCTGGGCGGGTGGCGGCCCTGGCCGATCCTGCTGGCGTGCCTGGGCTTTGGCCTGCTGGACGCCGCGGCGACCCGGCTGCAAGGCGTGGCTTTGCCCGGCATCGGCGCCTTTCCCGGGGAGGCGTTGCAGGCGTTGCCCTATCTACTGACGGTAGTGCTGCTCGCGGGTTTCGTTGGCCGCAGCGTTCCGCCTAGGGCAAGCGGGGTCCCGTACGTGAAGGAGCGCTGATTATGTTCGATCGGTGGCCCTGCTGATTTTCCCCCCAGTCTGCTCCAGGGCGGCCTTCGCCACCGCCGAAACCGATAGGTTGTAAAAAGCATCTGAAAGCTGCAGATTATTGCGATGGACAAAGTTCAGAAGCGGCTTCGAAACCAGACAGGCCGTTCGGACACGGAACGGGGCAAGCAGGCGATCACCCTTCGCCTCGACCCGGCGAAGTTCAGGCAACTCGAGCTCCTCGCGCGGGCGGAGAACCGGACACCGACCAACTATGTCGAAACAGCCCTCCTGCGAGACATGGAAGCCAAAGAGGAGGCTGCCCGCGTGATCACTATGTTCGTCCCAAAGGAAGCCGCGGAGCTCGAACCCGGCCCCCTTACGCGAACCGAAGGTGAGTCGAACGAGCGTTACGCCGAACGGTCCGTGCTGATGGATAAGCTGTTCGCCGTCCCCGACGCTGAGTGACGCCCGGTGATCTCGGAGGGCGCGTTCGTCGAAGTCCTGTTTCCGACGACCGAAAAGCCCCGCCAGCCGGGGCTTTCTCATATCTGCTACTGCCTCGCAGTGCGTCCGCCGCTTGTTTTAGTCGCCTACACGACTTCGGTTCCTTGGCCGCCGAATGTGCCGCTGCCGCTCGGGGTGAGGCTGTTCACGCAGGAAGAAGCGGCTGCACTCAACCAGCAGCGAGCGTTCAGGCTGCACCTGAACCACCAAGCAAGGATTCCGCTCGATACACGGTGGATCCCGAACTTGGATGCGCCCAACGGAGGCGTGATCGCAATGGCGCCAGCCCGGCTGCGGCAGGAACTGTATGAGATGACGTTGGAACGCGTGCGGCGTTACGAACAGAACATCCAGCGTCTCGGGGTGTGACCGTCGCGGCGAGCATGTTGGTCGGAAGCGGGGCTTGTCGGTGCTGCCGTATAGCTCGAATCTTTTGCTACTAGGCCGGGTTCGTTCGACCTACGGTACTGTCGCGGGTGAGTATTACGTACAAGGGGGTTGAATATGTTAAATCAGCGATAATAGATTTCAAATGCATCTGACTCAAAGGAGACAGTTACACTGGTTTCCTGCATTAGGAAAGCTGTTATCCGACTTCGCTCCGACCCATCGTGCGGGATTCTTTATCTTTGAGTGGGGATGTCTTGCGCTCACTTCGCACACGGAAACGCATCTGACAATGCAGCGCCGACTAAAGCCGCAGCCGCGTAATGCCGTATCTCAGGATGACTGTCGAAAAATCCGACGACGCCGTCGACCAATTGTTGCAATTGAATATTCTTTGTCGTGCAGACGAGCGCCATTCTGTGATTGGCTTTGTCGGGCCGGAGTATGGAGAACGAGCTATTGTTGATGGCGTCCGCTATCCCGGCGACGTAGCCGCTGCAGAAGGGGCTTTCCTCCGCTGATCGACAGGCTTCGAGCAAAGCGTTCCAGGTAGTAATCGCAACTGGGTTGCTGGGCTGCATAGGGAGCGCCGTCTGCCCGATGGCGTTCACCGTAAACGGTGGCAAGAGCAGCACGCCCACGACTACAAGGCAAAAGCACTCTAACAATGGATATCCTTTAATTTAACTGATTTAGGTCGCGCCTTAATTGGCTTGAAGCTGCTAAAATCAGCTGCCGTCGATCCACCAAGCCTCGGGTATTGCGAGGCCAATATTTTTATAGGATGTTTCATCCCGCCTGGAACGTTCGTCGTCGATGCCTGCCGCAACCGCTAACGCCACCGCGGTAATCCATTCCAAAGGAAAATGGATGAGGCGCTTGTCGATTAGGATACCGAATTCTTCTTCACGCATGTTCACGTATGAAATCTCATCGTCTTTTACCCCAGCAAATTTTCTGAGGCCATCGCGTTCAGTCGTATTTTCCCCCGGCTGGTATTCATGGATAAAGCCGCATCGTACCTGCTTGTAGAGCAGGCTGGCATAGGAGTATCGGCGTACGGCCTTTTTGCCATTTGGGATATTAGTGGCAATGCACATTGCGCGCACGTCCGCCTCCATCTTATCTGTCTGGCCCGTCAGGTAGAGCGGTTTCTCACCTACTCCGAGGCCGTGCCGGAGTTGGGGGAACTCGGTTGCCAGAAGTGGCGCGCTCACTTGCGTTGTGTCCGGACCACCCGTTCGGAAGCGGGTGACGATTTCAACAAAACGCTTTGCGTCCGTTCCAAAAGACGGTTTCCACAGAAGGGATGCCATAGCGCCAATGGCGGCGCACAGGATGATTGCGCCATCGGCATAGGAGCCTCCCAGCGCTCCGCGCCCGAGCGATTGGGCCAAGCTGCCCCGTTCTTTCGCCCATGCTTGAAAGGTTCTCAAGATTCTCTCCATGAAGCTGAGCAGCTAGGTTGCCAAGATGACGCTGAGGCGGTCCATTTTCCTTGAATATCGCACCATGTAGAAAGTCCGCCTTTTACCAGAAACGGTCATACAACACAGCTGCGAGTATTAAAATGTCCCAAGCTCTCCTGATCGACGCAGCACTGGCTGCACGCGGCAAGGCTTACGCGCCCTACTCCCATTTCCCAGTCGGCGCAGCCCTGCGCACCTCCGATGACACTATCCACGCCGGCTGCAACGTAGAGAACGCCGCCTATCCCGAGGGCACCTGCGCCGAGGCAGGCGCCATCGCCGCCATGGTGCTCGCCGGCGGACGCCGCATTGCCGAAATCGTAGTCGCCGGCGCGGGCCCGGCGCCCTGCACCCCCTGCGGCGGCTGCCGGCAGAAGCTGCGGGAGTTCGGCACCGCCGCGACCCTCGTGCATATCGTGGACGCCGCCGGAACCACGCTGCTGCGCACCAGCCTGGGCGACCTGTTGCCGCATTCCTTCGGGCCGGAGAACCTTGTAGAAGCCGGGGCATGATCACAGCCTACCTCGCCGGCCCCGACGTATTCCTGCCCGATGCCATCGCCCATGCACGGCGCAAGGTGGCGATCTGCGCGCGCCACGGCATCGACGGCCGCCCACCGCTGAATGACGACATCGACCACATTGCGGGCATGAGCGAAGCCGACGCCTGGGCCGCTATCTACCGCAAGGACATCGCGATGATGGAGGAATGCGACGTCATCATCGCCAACCTCACGCCGTTCCGCGGCGCGTCGGCCGATGGCGGCACGCTGATCGAGGTCGGCTGGTTCCTCGGCCGCGGCCGCCCGGTGTTCGGCTATTCCAACAGCGCCACTCCCTTCGCCGAACGCTGCCGCCGGCAGGTGGCGGCGTTGCCCGATCCGATCGCCGGCCTCAGCGTCGAGGGCTTCGGCCTGCCGGACAACCTGATGATACAGGGCGCCATGGTGCAGGGCGGCGGGCACCCGATCGTCGTGCCGCCGGATGCGCAGGATCGCGCCTTCGACTCGCTCGAAGTGTTCGAGGCCTGCGTCGCGTTGGCCGCCCGCCTGCACGGAGCCTAACCCATGCCGCGAAAAATCATCATCGACACCGACCCCGGCAAGGACGACGCGGTGGCGATCCTGCTCGCCTTGGCCGCACCCGCTGAGCTCGAACTGCTCGCGCTGGTCGCGGTCGCCGGCAACGTGCCGCTCGCCCGCACCGAGGGCAACGCGCGCCGGCTGCTGGAATTGGGCGGACGCCCGGACATCCCCGTCTATGCCGGCTGCGCCCGGCCGCTGGTGCGCCCGCCCCTCACAGCCGAGCACATCCATGGCGGCACCGGGCTGCGCGGCCTCGAACTGCCGGAACCGGCGACGCCCGCACGCCCGGAGCACGGCGTCGACGTCCTGATCGACGCGCTGCGCGCCGCACCACCGGGCGAAATCACCCTTTGCCTGCTCGGACCGGCGACCAACCTCGCCATGGCGCTGGTCAAGGCGCCGGATATCGCCCCGCGCATCGCCGAGGTGGTGTGGATGGCGGGCGCACGCAGCGCCGGCGGCAACACGACCCCCGCCGCCGAGTTCAACGTCCACGCCGATCCCGACGCGGCAAAGGTGCTGCTGGACAGCGGCGTCCCGCTCACCCTGCTGCCGCTCGACTTGACGCTTCAGGTCCGTCTGACGACTGCGAGGATGGCTCGGCTGCAGGGGCTCGGCACCGCGGCGGCGCGGGCCGTGGCGACCCTGTTCGCCGACACCGACGACGCGCCGCTGCACGACCCCTGCGTGATCGCGCACCTGCTGCGGCCGAACCTGTTCACCGGGCGGCGGATCAACGTGGAGGTGGAGACCTCCAGCGCTTTGACCCTCGGCATGACCGTGGCCGACTGGTCCGGCGTCACTGGCCGCCGGGCCAATGCCATGTGGCTGAACCAGGCGGACGCCGACGGCTTTTTCGACCTGCTGTTCGAACGGCTCGCCCGGCTGCCCTGACCCGGCTGCCTTGAGGCGTCACCCCACCAGCCGGTTCCGTCCCGCGAGCGCGCCCGCCACGGCCGCGCCCAGCCCGGCCACCACGAACAGCCACCCGGCGCCGCTCCAGTCGCCGCTGCGGTCGTGCAGCACGCCGACCAGCAGCGGCCCGAACGCGGCCATCGTGTAGCCCACGCCCTGCGCCATGCCGGACAGCCGCGCCGCGGTGCTGCTATCGCCTGCGCGCATCAGGATGAGCAGGATGGCCAGCGCGAATCCCCCGCCTTGCGCCAGGCCCATGATCGCCGACAGCACCCATTGCCACGACAGCGGTGCTGCGAGCAGGCCCACGAAGCTGATTGCCGTGACCACCATGGTCACCGCAGCAGGCCCGCTCTGGTTGCGCAGGCGTGCGGCCAGGATGGGGGCGGGCAGGGCGGCGATAATCTGGAACACCACCGACACCGACACCACGAGCCCGGCGGTGACGGCCGTGTCGCCACGGCTGCGCAGCACCGGCGCCATCCAGCCGAACACGACGTAGGCGAGCATGGACTGCAGCCCCATGAACAGCGTCACCTGCCACGCGAGCGGGTTCTGCCAAAGCCTCACGCGTGCGCGTGCCGCCGGCATGGAAGCGGGCGACGTCGGCTGACGCTTGATCTGCTGCGCCCACACCACGGCGGCCACCGCCATTGCCAATGCGGCCGGCAGGGTCCACGCCGCCAGTGCCCCGGCCCACCATCCGCCCAGCGCCACGCGCAGCGGCGCCGTGGTCGCGGCAGCCACCGCGGCGCCGACCGAAAGCGACATGATGTAGACCCCGGTCATCAGCGGCGCCTTGTCCGGAAAATCGCGCTTCAGCAGCCCCGGCATCAGCACGTTACCGACCCCGATCCCGGCGCCTGCGAGCAGCGATCCGGTCAGCAGCGCCGAGGCGTTCGCCAGGCCGCGCAGCCCGGTGCCGAGCAGGATGGCAAACAGCGCCGCAAGCGCCGTGCGCTCGGTGCCGATGCGCTGCGCGAGCCAGGGCGCGAAGGGACTGAACAGGCCCAGGCACAGCACTGGCGCCGTCGTCAATATGCTGGCGCCGGTGGCGGTGAGGCCGGTGTCGGCCATGATCTCGTTCAGCACGGGGGCGATGCTGGAGAAGGCCGGGCGGAGGTTGAGGGCGATCAGCACGACGGCGACGGCGACGGGCCAGCGATTGGCGCGTGTCGCAGGGACGGCCGGCCCGAGCGCTGGGCGCTCCGCGGTTCGTGTCATGTCGTCGTCTCCTGCCGATCGATTCTGTGGCGCGTGGTCGGTGGGGTTCCTAGCGTCAAACCGGGATCGGCGGAAAGCGGCGCTTGCGCAATTCCCGGAGGATGGTTCCTGGAGGTGTCGCGCAAAACGCAACCTGCGCCGGCCTGCGTCGCTCCTGGAGCTGGCAACCCTTAAAGAACGATCAACCTCACGAGTCCATTACCTTTAAGGATGATTGTTAAATCTCGCTTGGAGCCAGTAATCAGATGGACGTGGCACTGCAATTTGGTGTTTGCTTTAAGCAAGCGACAGAGCCACCTGCGCGCAATAGTGCTAAATGCATGATATGAGTTGAAGGAGAGGGGATTTGTCTGACGTTATTGGTTTGATGAAAACGATGTGGAACAAGCGGGCCGAAAACGACGCCTTCTATTATATCGAGACGAACGTCGATAAAAAGAGATTCTTTGAAATTGGCGAGGAACGGGCGGCGATACTGATCGATCCGGTGCTCTCGAAATACCAAATCGAGAAATCCGACAAAGTTTCTATTGATATCGGATGCGGGCTCGGAAGATTCACTCAAGTGCTCGGCCGTCGCTTTAGCAAAGCGATCGGCGTCGATGTCTCCGATAGTATGATCGCGCAAGCGAAAGCAACGATGTCTGACGTACCCAATCTAGAGTTCGTCGTCAGCGACGGCGTTTCCTTCCCGAAGCCTGATCATAGCGTTGATTTCGTGTGGTCTTATGAGGTCTTTCAGCACATGCCGTCGAACGACGTGATCAAATCGAACGTTCGCGAAACAGCACGAATTTTGCGTCCTGGCGGATATGGGCTGCTCCACTTCAAGTCCGCTTACGAAAACCCCTCACTCCTCGGCAGAACTTCTCGAGTTTTCCCAAACTCTTGGGTGCAGGGTATCAAGCGTCTACTTGGTAAAAGTTCACTCACGGACGACCAGGCTTGGCGCGGTGCCAGACCACTCAACAAACGCGCAATCCGAGCAATGTGCGAAGATGCTGGATTGAAGGTTGCTGAGTTCCGTGACGATCCAACCCACAAAGCAGGCTCCCGCACCTTCGCCGTCGTGATGCTCGCCGCGTAGTCGATTTATCGGTGCCCGACCGAAAGACCGAAGGAGGAGACTCCGGATGCACGCCATGGCCTTGACGCCGAACTAGACCAGCAAGCGGGATAGCCTGCGTCCAGCACTGGGCCTACGTGCACGCTGCTCCCGTTTGGCCATAAGCCGCGATAAATGGCACGCTCGCCATATGCCGCTCTTTCTTCTGCGCGACCCGGTGTTCCGCGCCTTTCTCGCCGCCAACATGGCCGAGCGCTTTGCCGCCGCCGCCATGACGGTGCTGCTTGGGTTCCAGGTCTACGAACTCACCCACA
>CAXTJW010000088.1:0-11376 GCA_964244305.1 uncultured Acetobacteraceae bacterium | reverse complement strand
GCCGAGAACATGGACCGGCTGCACCGCTCCTGCCGCCGGCTGATCTGGCTCAATCCCCTGTTGCGGTGGGACGGGTTCCAGCCCAAATCCAGCGGCATCCGGGCGATGCTGCCGCACGTGGACGAGTTCCGCACCGTCCACAGCCTCGACAGCCTGCGCGCCCTGGTGGACCTGCTGTCCCGCCCGGCGCCGCCGCGCGGACAAGCATATGATCGGAGAGCCGCATGACGGAACCAGAAGACGTGTTGGGCACCGCCGCCGCGTGGTCGAAGGCCGGCGAGCAGGTGGCGATCGCGACCGTGACGGAGACCTGGGGCAGCTCGCCCCGGCCGGCTGGCAGCCAGATGGCGGTGACGGCGAGCGGGCGGATGGCGGGCTCGGTGAGCGGCGGCTGCATCGAGGGCGCCGTGGCGGACGCGGCAAAGCGCACGATGGAGACCGGCACGCCGCAGCTGCTGGACTTCGGCGTAACCAACGAGCGCGCCTGGGAGGTCGGCCTGGCCTGCGGCGGCAAGCTGAAGGTATTCGTCGAGCGGTTGGGATGAGGCTCGACCTGCTGGCCCGGCTCGAACAGGCCCGGGCGGCACAGATCCCCATCGTGCTGGCGACCCGGCTGCCGTCCGGCGAGCAATTTCTGTTGCCCGGGCCCGATGCGCCGCCCGGGTTGGCGGTTGCGGCCGAAACGGCATTGCGCGCCGACCGAAGCGGGACCGTCGAGGCCGACGGAGCGCAGTGGTTTCTGCAGGCCTATAACCCGCCGCTGCGCCTCGTTATCGTCGGCGCGGTGCACATCGCGCAGGCGCTGGTGCCGATGGCCGCCGGGCTGGGGTATGGCGTGACGGTGGCCGACCCGCGCCGGGCGTTCGCCACCGATGAACGGTTCCCGAGCGTGACGGTCAGCACCGATTGGCCCGACGAGGCGATGGACGCGCTGCGCCCCGACAGCCGGACCGCCGTCGTGACCCTGACGCACGACCCGAAGCTCGACGACCCGGCCTTGGACCGGGCGCTGCGGTCGCAATCGTTCTACATCGGGGCGCTGGGGTCGCGGAAAACGCATGCTGCCCGGTTGGGGCGGTTGCGGGAACTGGGTCATGACGACGCAGCGCTGGCGCGGATACGCGGGCCGGTCGGGCTCGATCTCGGCGCGGTGACGGCGCCGGAGATCGCGCTGTCGGTGCTGGCGCAGATCGTGGCGGTGCGGCGTGGGGCGGCGCTGGCCGGTTGATTTTCGGCCCGACGCTCCTGGCCGACGCGCTCGGCGCCATCCTCGCCCACACGCAGCGGCTGCCCGGCGGAGTGCTACGGAAGGGCGCCGTCCTGGATGTGGCCGGGATCGAGATGCTACGGGCCGCCGACATAACCGAAGTGATCGCGGCGCGGCTCGAGCCCGGCGATGTCGCGGAGGATGCGGCTGCGGCGCGGCTCGCGCAGGCACTTACGGCGCCCGGGCTTACGGCGACGCGCGCCAACACCGGGCGGGTGAACCTCATTGCGGGGACGCCGGGCCTGTTGCGCATCGACCGGGCCGGTCTCGATGCGGTGAACGCGGTCGACGAGTCGCTGACCGTCGCGACCTTGCCCGACGCCGCCAGCGTCGCAGCGCGGGAGATGCTCGCGACCATCAAGATCATCCCGTTCGCCGTCGCGGAGGGCGTGCTAGCCGAGGCGGAGCGCGTGGCCCAGCAGCGCCCGGTGCTGCAGCTGCATCCATTCCAGCCGTTGCGCGTCGGCCTGGTCATGACGAGCCTGCCGGGCATGAAACACAGTATCCTGGCCGGCACGGCGGAGGCGACCGCCGCGCGGGTGGCGGGGCTGACCGGCACGATGCTGCCCCCCATCGAGTGCGCCCACGCCGAGGCGCCGATCGCGGAAGCGCTGCGGGCCCTGATCGCGCAGGGGGCGGATATCCTGCTGGTGGCGGGCGCCAGCGCCGTCGTGGACCGCCGCGATGTCGGGCCGGCGGGCATCGTGGCGGCGGGCGGCGAGATCCTGCATTTCGGCATGCCTGTCGATCCCGGCAACCTGATCTGTTTGGGGCGGATCGGGGCACGGCCGGCGCTGGTGCTGCCGGGCTGCGCGCGCAGTCCGAAGCTGAACGGGATCGATTGGGTGCTGTCGCGCCTATTTGCCGGGCAGGTGGTGGACGGCGCCGTTCTCGCCGGGATGGGCCTCGGCGGGCTTTTGAAGGACGTTGGCGCGCGGCCGCTGCACCGGGCCAAGGCGGTGACCCCGGACGCTGCGTTGGCGGCAACCGCGCCGTCAACGGTCGCGGCGATCGTGCTGGCGGCCGGGCGCTCCAGCCGGATGGCGCCGCAGAACAAGCTGCTGGTGCCGGACCGCGCCGGGCGGCCCATGGTGGCGCGGGTGGTGGACAACCTGCTGTCGAGTGCCGCGCGTCCGGTGATCGTCGTAACCGGGCATCGAGCGGAGGAGGTTTCCGCCGCCCTGGCGGGCCGGCCGGTCCAACTGGTGCACGCGGCGGACTATGCGGACGGCCTGTCGGCGAGCCTGCGGGTTGGCATTGCGGCGGTTCCGGCCACGGCTTCGGCGGCGTTGGTGTGCCTGGGCGACATGCCGCTGGTGACGGGCCGGATGATCGAGCGGCTGATCGAGGCCTACGATCCCGACGAGGGCCGTTCCGTCGTGGTGCCGACCTGCCGCGGCAAGATCGGCAACCCGGTTTTATGGGATCGCCGGTTCTTCCCGGATATCGCGGGCCTTGTCGGCGACGTCGGCGCGCGCGCCTTGCTGGAGCGGCACAGCGAATACGTGGCGCAGGTCGAACTGGGCGACGATGCCGTTCTACGCGACTTCGACACGGTCGAGTCGCTGGCCACGCTGCCGGGCCACATGCAAGCTGAAACCTAGCCCACCGCCGCCGCAACCCAAGCCGCCCAAGCCAGCGCCTCGCGGTCCCGCCCATACGGCGCCACGACCTGCACGCCGAGCGGCATCCCGTTCGGCCCCACGCCAGCCGGGACCGTCACGCACGGCACTTGCAAGCTCGTCCAAATGAAATTGAACCCGGCGTCTCCGGTCCACTCCAGCCCGACCGGCGCCTCCCCAGGGGCAGCGGGCGTCAGCAGGATGTCGAAGCCGTCCATGAACTCGGCGAAGCTCGACTGCAGCGAGCGGAACAGCGCCAGGCTCTCGATCATCGCCGCCTCCGGCTGCGCCAGGCCCCATTCGAGGCGCTCGAGCAACGTCGGGCTGATCCGGTCGCGGGCGGTGTTGATCTCCCAGCCCAGTGCGCGGGCGCTTTCTTTGTTCATGACCACCGCATGGGCCGCCTCCAACGCATCGAACTCGCGCGGTAGCTCGAAGTCGCTCAGCGTCGCGCCGGCGCGGGCAAGCTGCGCCGCCACACGCTCGAACAGCACCGGCGTTTCCGGCCCGGCGCGGTCCCAAACCGGCGAGCGGCAAACGCCGATGCGCGGGGGCGAGGCTGGCCTCGTGTCGGGGTCGCCGAGGTTGCGCCCCGAAATGGCGCCGGCGAACAGGGCGCAGTCGGCCACGCTGCGGGCCATGACGCCCACGGTGTCCAGGCTGTCCGACATCAGCTTCATGCCCATGCGGTTCACCAGGCCGAAGCTCGGCTTGTAGCCGACGATGCCGCAGAACGCCGCCGGGCGGATGATGCTGCCGGCGGTCTGGGTGCCGAACGCCAGCGGGAAGAACCCGGCCGCGACCCCGGCGGCCGAGCCGCTGCTGGAGCCGCCAGGCGTACGGGCCGCATCGTGCGGATTGGTGGTGGGGCCGGGCGAGCGGGTGGCGAACTCGGTCGTGACCGTCTTGCCGAGCACGACCGCGCCGGCGGCCTTGGCCCATGCAACGCAGGCCGCATCGGCTCGCGGGTGATGGCCGTGCCAGATTGGCGAATTGTATTCACTGGGCATATCAGCGGTATCGAGCACGTCCTTAACCCCGATCGGCAGCCCATGCAGCGGGCCGGCCTGAGGCGTCGTGGCCCTGGCCTGGGCCGGATCGAGGAACGCCATCGCCTGCACCACCGGCTCACGCGCCGCCAAGCGGTCCAGGCATGCCTCTAGGAGATCGGTCGGCGCCAACGTGCCGGCGCGGATGGCGCGGGCGGCTTCTGTCGCCGTCAGCGAAGCGGGATCGGGCATATTTCCTCCAGCGTTCTACGAACCCAGGCTGGCGCACCTGAGGGCGCGGGTCCATCTTCGTTATGTGATGCAGCGCTCCTCGACCCCAATCCATGTCGGCTACGCCCGGGACGGCACGATGACATACCTCGTGGACGTGCCGCCCGAGGCGCTGCCGCCGGTGCTCGGGCGCGACCTCGCGGCGGCATGGGATGCGGCGCGCGACGCTGCCTCCGACGCCGCTTGGGGAGCCGTGCGCCTATTTCGTTTCCGCCGGCCGGATGGCAGCGTGACCGACCTCGCTTTATCCGACGAGGACGCGCGTTGCTGGGCGGGTGCTGTGGACGTGACCGTCGGCATGCAAACGAGCTATGGCCTCTCGCTGTGCCTGCGGCTGCTGGCGCTGGTGGACTTGCTCGCCCACGCGCCGTGGACCGCGGCGCTGTTTCAGATCGGCCGCACCGGGACCTCGCTGCATCCGGCCCTGCTGAGCGCCGCCGCCAATGCGGAGTTGACGCCGGAGGCACGGTTCGACGAGACCGGGTTTCGGGCACGGCTCGCCAGGCTGCCCGGCCCGGCCCCATCCACAGGAGCACGTGCATGACATTGACTCTGAAACAATCCCTGGCGCTGGCCGTCGGCGTAGCGCTGCTCGCTGGATGCCATGCCGCACCGCAGTCGCGTGCGGACAAAGCGACCACCGCCGCATGCCGGGCCGACGTGGACCGTGTCTATGCGGCGCAGAACCGCTCCGATCTGTCGCGCCGTGACGAGCGGGACACGCCGCTCTCCGACAATTATGCCTCGGGCATCACCTCTCGCGGGCTGGGAACGTTGTTTGGCCGGGGCAACGATATCTCGTCCTGCATCAGCAACTCCAGCGCGCCCGGCACGGGTGCAGCCGCAGCCGCCGTCGGGACCGGGCCGACCTTCAATCCGACGCCGCAGTAGCGCGGACGCCGCGACAGGACAGATCGCGCCGTTGCGGGATGGCGGCACGGGCCGTAAAGCTTGTCGACCCCATCAGGTCGAGGAGCAAGTTCATGAGCAAGATCATCCGCACGGAACCGAACAAGGTCCTGGCGAAAGCGGTGGAGTATCACGGCTTCGTCTACCTCCAAGGCGTGACTGCGAACGACGTGAGCAAGGACATCAGCGGGCAGACCGAGGAGGTGCTGGCTGCGATAGACGCGATTCTCGAAACCCACGGCACCGACAAGACCCGGCTATTGCAGGCGCAGATTTGGCTCAAGGACATCCGGGACCGCGAAGCCCTGAACGTGCTGTGGTCGGCATGGCTGCCCGAGGGCGGCGCGCCGGCCCGCGCCTGCGTCGAGGCGAACATGGCGGATCCACGTATCCTCGTGGAGATCATGGTCACGACCTGCAAGTAACCGCTGACCCTGGGCTGCGCGGCACCGACCAAGTGCGCAGTCCAGATTTCAGCAGGCGAGTCGTTTGGTGGTGACGTATTTGTCGCAGTATGGCTTATTTACAACTATTAGCCGAATATCATTGCATAATCAGATTCTCGACTTGCAAATAGGCGTTCGGTCCTAGTGGAGGACCTTATACACAGGCCGTTTTGCGCAAACCATCGCGCTTACGAAGACGTTTCAGCCTACCTTATTGCCAGGTTTCGTACACCGCCGCTAACCCACAACTCACAAGTCAGTGATGTTTGGCTAGCAGAAGGAACGCGGCATGATCTTCCGGCGATGCGGACAAAGGGTGGCATTCGCTGGAATTCTTGCGTTGTCCGCCCCGGCCTCCATGGCATTTTGCATACAGCCCGCCAACGCGACGTGGGCTACGAACGGTTGGACGCAGCATATTGTCGTCGGGCCGAGCGCTCGTTGGACCCAGACCGCCATCGCGCCGTCCTTCGACCAGAATAACGGCTATTCGGTGGTGCGGCAGCGCCGGGCGGGACTGCCGCTGCAGTGCGTGCCGTTCGCCAGGGAGAACTCGGGGATCGAGATCATCGGGAACGCGGTCAACTGGTGGGACAATGCCGCCGGCATCTACGAACGAGGCTCCCGGCCCGAGGTCGGCAGCGTGTTGAATTTCCGTTCCATCAGACGGATGCGCCTTGGGCACGTGGCGGTCGTCACCCGTGTCATCGATGGCCGCGAAGTCGAGATCGACCATGCGAACTGGGCCTTTCCGGGCGGCGTGAGCCGGTCGATCAACGTCATCGACGTCTCGCCTGCGAACGACTGGACCGCCGTTCGGGTGGCACTCGGCCAGACCAATGTGTTCGGCAGTGTCTACCCGACCTTCGGCTTCATCTACGACCGCGCCGACCATGGCACGTTGGTCGCCAACTCCGACCCGCTCCCGGCGCGTGCGCTGAGCCCGGCGGCGGAGGAGGAGGTCGCCGAGGTCGCCGACGACGCCCAGCCACGGACGCGCAACGCCGCCTATAGCCACGCGAAGTCCGGCAAGCCCGCCCACGGCGCGACGATGCGGCGCGTTGCCGCACCGATGCAGCCTGCCTCCCGCGCGGCACGGAGCCATCGCTACACTCCCAATTTCTAACCCGGCCAGTTCGCGCCATACAGGACCCCAGCCGTCGCGCCGGCGGCAAGAAGCAGCACGGGGTGCAGGCGCGTCGCCAATATCGCAGCGGCCACAATGAGGGTTATGCATGACGTGAAGACGTTGGCGCTCGTCGAGAGGACGAGCAGCGTCGCGCCCGCCATCACCGCGCCGACCGTCACGGGCACGAGGCCAGCCTGGACCTGACGACGCCAGGCACGCTCGCGGAAGCGATGCCACGCGCCGGCGGTGAGCCAGGTGAGCAGGCTGCTGGGCCCGATCATGCCGAGCGTCGCCGCCAATGCGCCGGGTAGGCCGGCGACGCGCCATCCGACCAGGGTCGCAACCAGCATGTTCGGCCCGGGCGCCGCCTGCGCCAGCGCGAACAGCGCCGCAAACTCGGTGCCATTCATCCAATGGCGCTGATCAACAACGAGCCGGTGCATCTCCGGCAGCACGGAGCTGATGCCGCCCACGGCGAGCAGCGACATCTGCGCGAACACGAGGGCCAGCCAACCGATGTCTGCGGTGTGTGCGTTCATGCCGTCCCGCGGCGGTGCATGAGGATGCCAATGGGCACGAGCGCCAGCATCGTCGGCAGCAGCGGCAGGCGAAGCAACGCGATGGCGCCGAACGCGACGGCGGCAAGTGCCACGTCGAGCGGCTGCTTGCGGATCGGCCAGGCGATCTTGCAGGCCGTCGCGAGGATGAGGCCGGCGGCGGCGGCGGCCAGGCCGGCAAAGCCGTGGCGCACCGTCGCCAGCGCGCCATACCGCGCGTAGGCGGCCCCCAAACCGATCGCGATCGCCATCGGGGCGGCCAGCAGTCCGGCCAGCGCCGCCAACGCACCCGGCACTCCACGGAACCGTGCGCCGAGCGCCACCGTCACGTTGACGATGTTCGGACCCGGCAGGAACTGGCAGAGCGCCAGCAGCTCGGTGAACTCGGCCGGGGTCAGCCAGCGCTTGCGCTCGACGATCATGCGCCGGGCCAACGGCAGCGCGCCGCCGAATGCCAGCATGCTCGTCGCGGCGAATGCCACGAACAGGCTGCGGCTGGTTGGAACGGGAGCGTCGCGGACCTCGGCAGCGTCGGGCAAGATGGGCGTCATGCGGCATGGTAGCGGCGGCGGCGGCGCGGCAATAGGCGGGACGAGACGGTGCTGGCCGAATCGGCTATGCAGGCAGAAAAGGACCGTCCGCCATGCCCGACCCCGTTATGCAGGATTCCGCCCAGGCGTTCCGTGCGGCCCGCGACCTGCTGCTGCTGCATCGCCGGGATCTTGCGGCCGCGCGTGCGGCGTTTCGCTGGCCGGCGCTCGACCGGTTTAACTGGGCACTAGACCATTTCGACCGCATGGCGGCCGGCAACGACACGCCTGCGCTGCGGTTTATCGGACCCGGCGCGCTCGACGCCAGCATCAGCTTTGCCGCACTGTCGGCCCGGTCGAACCAGGTCGCAAACCATCTCCGCGGTTTGGGTGTCCGCCGCGGCGACCGCATCCTGCTGCTGCTCGGCAACGTGCAGCCGCTGTGGGAGGCGATGCTGGCGGCGATGAAGCTCGGCGCCGTCGTGATCCCGGCGACGACCATGCTGACCGAGGACGACCTGCGCGACCGCTTCGCCCGCGGCCGGGTGCAGCACGTGATCGCTGCCAATGAGCTCGCGCCGAAGTTCGCGGGGATCGAGGGCGGCTATACTCGCATCGCGGTCGGGGGTGCCGAGGGCTGGCATCGTTTCGAGGACGCCTACGCCGCCGACCCTGCCTTCACTCCCGATGGCGAGACCCTGGCGACCGATCCGCTGCTGCTCTATTTCACCTCGGGCACCACCTCGAAGCCGAAGCTCGTGCTGCACAGCCATCAGAGCTACCCGGTCGGCCACCTATCGACCATGTTCTGGATCGGGCTGCAGCCCGGCGACGTGCACCTCAACATCTCCTCGCCGGGCTGGGCGAAACACGCCTGGTCCAGCTTTTTCGCGCCGTGGAACGCCGGCGCGACCATCGTGATCCTGAACCAGCCGCGCTTCGACGCGAAGCACCTGCTGGCCGTGCTGGACCGGGCGCGCGTCACCACGTTCTGCGCGCCGCCGACGGTGTGGCGCATGCTGGTGCAGGAGGACCTGTCGGCGCACCCGGTCCACCTGACCGAGGCGGTCGCCGCGGGGGAGCCGCTCAATCCCGAGGTGATCGACCGTATCCAGGCGGCCTGGGGCTTGGTGATCCGCGACGGTTATGGGCAGACCGAGACCACGCTGCAGATCGCCAATACGCCGGGACAGGTGGTCATGCCGGGCTCGATGGGTCGGCCACTGCCGGGCTATGATGTGCTGCTGGTCGATCCGGACGGGGTGGAGGTTGAGGAGGGTGAGATTGCGCTGAGGCTCGATCCGCCGCCGCTGGGGCTGATGCAGGGCTATTTGCAGGAGGACGGCAGCCTGCGCCCGCTCGATGGCGCGCTGTATCGCACTGGGGACGTGGCGCTGCGCAACGCCGACGGCTCGCTGACCTATGTCGGGCGATCCGACGACGTGTTTAAATCGAGCGGTTACCGCATCAGCCCGTTCGAGCTGGAAAGCGTGCTGATCGAGCACGCGGCGGTGGCGGAGGCGGCGGTGGTCCCCTCCCCCGACCCGACGCGGACTGCTTTACCGAAGGCTTTTGTGCTGCTGGCGGCGGGGTTTGCACCGGATGCGGCGACGGCGCGCAGCATTTTCGAGCATCTGCGTGCCCGGCTAGCGCCGTATAAGCGGATCAAGCGGATCGAGTTTGCCGACTTGCCGAAGACGATCTCGGGGAAGATACGGAGAGTGGAGCTACGGCGGTTGGAGGCTGGGCGGCGGGCGGATTGCACGACAGGCGCCGAGGAGTTTTTAGAGGAGTAGCGCTTCGGCGTGCTTCCAACGAGTAATACGGTGGGATGACCGTTTTGCTACCAGCCCAAAAGCCTATGAGCGTCCAAAGTGAGGAGGCGCGTGAGCGGCTGCGGCAGGATCTTCTTGCGGTTTGGGCCGACTACCAGGCGCCGGGCAGCATGTAACAACTGAGGAAGCCGACGCTTGGCTCGCTAAGCTCGAGAAAGACGAGGACGCTGCTCGTCCGGAATGCCATGGCTGATTTCGGCTCCCAACCGCGAGAGGGCAGAAACGATCCGGCCTTAACGCGAATACGCACTCCCCAAACACCGCTCCAGGAGTGGTAGGCTCATCCATTGGATTACCGGATAGTGGGAGTGTCGAAAGCTGGTGCGACGCTACCTTGCCAGCCCCTACATTCCGGGTGCTCCGTTTCATTCGCGCATCTACCAAGCAGATGTGCGCCGACGTAGCTTCTGGCTAGCTGTGGGGCAGCCAGAGTCGCTGCAAGAGCCGTAAAGGCGATGACGGCAACGATTTGCAGCCATTTCGACAAGGCCGGACGATCCCAGAGCCTAATCATTCATCACGTTCCACAGGTGTTTCCAACTTCTTCGTTAGACTGGTAGTGGGTCAGTTTGGAAGATACGATGTGCCGTCGTTGCGAGCCGGCTTCGGCGCGGCAATCCAGGGCGACAAAGGCCAAAGTCTGGGCATGGCGCCCCTGGATTGCCGCGTCACAAGCGCTCCTCGCAATGACGACAATTCATAGCGGCATCTAGTCACGTGCAAACTGACCCACTACCTTCAAACTACCAGGTTTTTTGGCCCTCGTCCCGCCAAGACCGCATCAATGCCGTCCAGCACTAAATTCCCCATCGCATCGCGCGTCTCCTTCGTAGCGCTGCCGAGATGCGGCAGCAGCACTACGTTCTCCAGCGCCAGCAGCCCCGGCGCGACCTTCGGCTCGTTATTGTAGACATCCAACCCCGCCGCCGCGATCTGGCCCGATTGCAGTGCCGCAATCAGCGCCTCGTCGTCGATCAACGTGCCGCGCGCCGCATTCACCACCACCGCCCCATGCGGCAGCCGCCCGATCCGCTCCGCATTCAGCCAATGCCGCGTCCCCTCCCCGCCCGGCGCGTGTAGCGACAGCACGTCACAGACTGGCAAGAAGCTCTCGTCGTCGCCGTGGAAGATCGCGCCCTGTTCCAACTCCGGCGGCAGGCGGGCCTGGTCGCGGTAGTGCACCGTCATGCCGAACCCCCGCGCCATGGGCACCAGCTCGCGCCCGATGCGGCCCATGCCGAAAATGCCGAGCCGGCGGCCCGCGACGCCCGTGCCCAGCAGTTGCGTCGGCGCCCATCCGTTCCACTGGCCCGAGCGCACCAGCCGCTCGCCCTCCCCGGCCCGCCGAGCCGCCGCCAAAATCAGCAGCATGGCGCACTCCGCGGTGGCGGCGCTCAATACGTCCGGGGTGTTCACGACGGCGATGCCGCGCCCGCGCGCCGCGGCAACGTCGATATGGTCGAACCCCACGCTGAAGGTGCCGATTACCCGGACGCTGTCGGGCAACGCCTGGATGGTCGCGGCATCGAGCTTTTCGGCCGGGCAGCACAGCACGGCGCTGGCGCCCTCGGCACGGGCCAGGATATCCGCGCCGCTCACCGGCACATCGGCCGCGTTCAGCCGTGCGTCGTAGTCGCGGGCGGCGCGGGCCTCGATCGCGGGCGGCAGGCGCCGGGTCACCAGCAGAATCGGTTTGGTCATGGCGTCAGCTCCAAAGCGGGTCGATGGCGGGGTTGCCGGCCAGCACGGCCTCGATGTTGTCGAGCGCGCGGAAGCCCATGGCGTTGCGCGTCTCCGTCGT
>CAXTJW010000087.1:0-11394 GCA_964244305.1 uncultured Acetobacteraceae bacterium | reverse complement strand
CGTGCGCCGAAACAGATGGCGTTCGACAGCGAGGACAAGTTCCAGTCCGCACTCGACAAGTGGCAGCGCGATATGGAGCTGGTGCACAACAAGGCGGAGATCCTGATCGAAAAGCAGCGACACGGCCCGACCGGCAAGATCGACGTGCTGTTCGAGGGAGAATACACTCGCTTCGCCGACCTCGACGTGATCCATGCGGGCGACGATTGATTTCGAACTCCAGCGCCGGTGCCGTGCTGGAGATCGATCTGGGCGCCATCGCCGATAACTGGCGTGCGATCTCCCGCCTGCATTCCTCGGGGCCCGTCGCGGTCGTCTTGAAGGCGGACGCGTATGGCCTGGGCGCGCCGGCCGTCGCGTCGCATTTGTTCGCCGCCGGGTGCCGGCATTTCTTCGTGGCACATCTCGATGAGGCACGGACGCTGCGCCGCCTGCTGCCCGGCGCGATGCTGGCGGCGCTGAACGGCCTGTGGCCCGGTGATGCTCCCGCCTATGCCGACGCCGATATCGCGCCCGTCCTCGGCTCCCTGGCCGAAATCGAGGAGTGGTCCGCCCACGCCCGGTCGCTGGGCCGTGATCTGCCGGCATTGCTGCACGTCGATACCGGCATGAACCGACTGGGACTGTCGCCCACGGAGCTCGACACGCTGGCGGCCGAGCCGGCCCGGCTGGACGGCATCCGCCTGCTGTATGTGATGACCCACCTCGTCTCCGCCGAACTTTCGGCAGATCCGATCAACGCGCTGCAGCGGGACCGCTTCGCCCAGGCCGCCGCCCGGTTGCCGCCGGCGCCGCGCAGCCTGGCGAACTCGTCCGGCTGCTTCCTCGGGCCCGATTTCGCCTCCGACCTCGCGCGGCCCGGTGCGGCGCTATATGGCGTCAATCCCACGCCGGGCCGGGCCAACCCGATGCGCGCCACGGTGCGGCTGCGGGCGCGCATCCTGCAGATCCGGACCGTGCCCGCAGGCGCCGGTGTCGGCTACAACGGCGTCTGGACCGCCACTCGGCCCAGCCGGATCGCGACGGTTTCGGTCGGTTATGCCGATGGCTACCCCCGCGCCCTCACCAACCGCGCGACCGCGTGCTTTGACGAACAGGCGATCCCGCTGGTAGGGCGTGTGTCCATGGACCTCTCGACCTTCGACATCACCGACGCGCCGGCTGCCATGCCCGGCAGTTGGATCGACCTTATCGGACCCGGCATTCCCATCGACGAGGTGGCGCGGCAGGCTGGGACAAATGGGTATGAAATTCTGACGCAACTTGGCACGCGGTATCGCCGGGTCTATCTGGACGCATGATCGAACCTTTGGATACGGTCGCCGCCGTCGGACGCGGGGCGCTCGGCGCTGTGCGCACGACCGGAGCGGTGGCATTGTTCGGCGCCTTGGGCCTGTCGCATTTGCTCCGCCCGCCGTTTTACGGCCGCATGTTCCTGCTGGCCTTCGTCGACTTCAGCTACTTCAGCCTGCCGGTCGTCGCGTTGACCGCGGTGTTCTCCGGCGCCGTTATCGCGC
The DNA here is from genome assembly GCA_964244305.1 of uncultured Acetobacteraceae bacterium. Taxonomy (GTDB): domain Bacteria; phylum Pseudomonadota; class Alphaproteobacteria; order Acetobacterales; family Acetobacteraceae; genus CAHJXG01. The sequence continues at coordinate 9,877 of CAXTJW010000087.1, read as the reverse complement.
TGCAGTCCTACACCGGCTTCTCCCGCTTCAACGCCGAAAGCGCCATTGCCGGCGTCGTCGTGCTGTCCGTTGTGCGTGAGCTCGGCCCGGTGCTGGCGGGGTTGATGGTGGCGGGGCGGGTCGGCGCGGCGACGGCGGCCGAGCTCGGGACGATGCGCGTCACCGACCAGATCGACGCGCTGGGCACGCTGTCGACCAATCCGATGAAATACCTGGTGGCGCCCCGGCTGCTGGCGGGCGTGCTCGCCTTGCCATTGCTGGTCGCGGTGGCCGACGTGCTCGGCGTCGCCGGCGGCTTCCTGGTGAGCATCGTGAAGCTCGGGTTCAACCCGTCGTCCTATCTCGCCAACACGCTTGCGATCCTCACGACGACGGACGTCGTCGCGGGGCTGGTGAAGGCGGCGGTGTTCGGTTTCCTGATCGCGCTGATGGGCTGCTACCACGGCTACAACAGCCGGGGCGGCGCGCAGGGCGTCGGCTCCGCCACCACCAGCGCCGTCGTGGCCGCGAGCATCCTCATCCTGGCATTCGACTACGTATTGACCGAACTGTTCTTCGGACGATGAGCCAGCCGCAAATCCATAATCCCAAGATTTCCATCCGGGGGCTGACCAAGGCGTTCGGCGACAAGGTCGTGCTGGACGGTATCGACCTGGACATCGCGGCCGGCACCTCGACCGTGGTCATCGGCGGCTCCGGCAGCGGCAAGTCCGTGCTGCTGAAGTGCATCCTCGGCCTGATCGAGCCCGACGCCGGCACCATCCTGATCGATGGCCAGGACGTGCTGCGCCTGTCGCGGCTGGAGCGGGAGCGGGTGAACGCGCGCATCGGCATGCTGTTCCAGGCCGGGGCGCTGTTCGACAGCCTGTCGGTCTGGGAGAACGTCGCCTTCGGCCTGCTGGCCCAGCACAAGGCCTCCCGCAACGACGCCCGGCAGCGCGCCGGCGCGGTCCTCAAGCAGGTCGGACTGGACCCCAGCGTCGGCGACCTCTCGCCGAACGAGCTGTCGGGCGGCATGCAGAAGCGCGTCGGCCTGGCGCGCGCGATCGCTGCCCAGCCGGACATCCTGTTCTTCGACGAGCCGACGACGGGGCTCGACCCGATCATGGGTGCCGTGATCGACGGGCTGATCGTCGACTGCGTGAAGCGCATGGGCAGCACGGCGATCGCCATCACCCACGATATGGCGAGCGCCACCCGCATCGGCGACCGCGCGGCGATGCTGTTCCGCGGCAAGCTGGTCTGGCAGGGCCCGGCGGCGGAGCTGCTGGACAGCGGCAACCAGATGGTGGACCAGTTCACCCACGGCCGGCGCGAGGGGCCGATCCAGATGGAGTTGCGGCGGTAATTTGGGGTATGATGCGGGCATGAAATACTCGCAGATCGTCGACACGGCCCGGGAGATCGTCGAGCGCCATCCGTTCCCGGACTTCGTGACCGGGTTCGAGGTGCGCGTGGGCGAGTTCGACGGCGATCCCGCGCTGTGGATCGTTTACAAGACGTTGCCCGAGCCGCCGGGCTGGAATCCCGAAGTCGAGCGCCGTGTCCCTCTCATCACCGCTTTGATCAAGTCGGTAATGCCCGACTTGCTCGACGCGTTCGACGACCGGTTTCCGTATTTTCGGTTCGAGACAGACCGCGAGCTGAAGCCCGTCGCGGAGTGACCCACGCTGCGGAGCTGGTCAGGCACGCCCGCGAGCTGATTAGCGGCCGATATAGCCCATTGGGCACCACGCCCGGCGATGTCGTGCTGCGACGGGCATTGTCATCCGCCTACTACGGATTGTTTCATCGGCTGACTACGGCAGGTTCGATGCCCTTTGCGGCAGGTGGTGAGCCACTTCGCTTTCAGGCAGCACGCGCCTTCAGTCATGTCGCAATGCGCAAAATTTGCGACGCCTACATCCGCTCCCCCGCACGCCCATTTCCGCCAGGGCTCGAGTACCTGAGCCCTAGCCCACCCGATAAACGTCTGATCGAGGTCGCCTTTGCGTTCAGTCGATTGCAGGAAGGCCGGCATGTGGCGGACTATGACCTTTTTACTGTAATCGAGGCGGCCTACACGAGCGAACTCGTCGCCATGGCCGAAACCGCCCTCGCAAACTTCGACGCCATCCAGTCCCTTCCGGAAACCACCGTGTTCCTCACCGCCCTCCTGCTCGCCGACCGTTGGACCCGGCGTGGCTAAGCCCGTCGCCCGCTACGTCTGCCAGTCCTGCGGCGCTGCCTACCCCAAATGGGCCGGGCGCTGCGACGCATGCGGCGAGTGGAACACCCTGGTCGAAGAGGTCGTCGAGGCCCGGCCGGGCCCGGTCGGGCGCGCCAGCACCGGGCGGCGCGTCGCCTTCGTCGGCCTGCAGGGCACCACCGCCCCGCCGCCGCGCGCCGACACCGGCATCGCCGAGCTCGACCGCGTGCTGGGCGGCGGCCTGGTGCCCGCGTCGGCGGTACTGGTCGGCGGCGACCCCGGCATCGGCAAGTCCACCCTCATGCTCCAGGCCGCCGCCACGCTGGCCCGGGCGGGCCGCCGGGTGATGTATATCTCGGGCGAGGAATCGATCGACCAGGTCCGCCTGCGCGCCCAGCGCCTGGGCCTCGCCGACGCCGCGCTCGAACTCGCCGCCGCCATCAACGTGCGCGACATCGCCGCCACCCTGGAGCAGGAGCGCGACCTCACCCTCGTCGTCATCGACAGCATCCAGACCATGTGGCTCGACACCATCGAGAGCGCGCCCGGCACCGTCGCCCAGGTCCGCGCCACCAGCTTCGAACTGATCCGCCTCGCCAAGTCGCGCGGTTTCTCGTTGGTGCTGGTCGGCCACGTCACCAAGGAGGGCGCGCTGGCCGGCCCGCGCGTGCTGGAGCACATGGTCGACGCGGTGCTGTATTTCGAAGGCGACCGCGGCCACCAGTTCCGCATCCTGCGCGCCGTCAAGAACCGCTTCGGCGCGACCGACGAGATCGGCGTGTTTGAAATGACCGAGCGCGGCCTGGCCGAAGTGCCCAACCCCTCCGCGCTGTTCCTGGCCGAGCGCCGCGGCAACATCGCGGGCTCGGCGGTGTTCGCGGGCCTGGAGGGCACAAGGCCGGTCCTGGTCGAGGTGCAGGCCCTGCTCGCGCCCAACAGCGGCGGATCGCCCCGGCGCGCCGTCGTCGGCTGGGACAGCGGACGGCTGTCGATGCTGCTCGCGGTGCTCGAAACCCGGGCCGGGCTGCGAATGGGCAGCACGGACGTGTATCTCAACATCGCCGGCGGGCTGCGGGTGAACGAGCCGGCCGCGGACCTCGCGGTGGCGGCCGCACTGGCTTCGGCCGCAACCGACACGCCGACCAACGCAGCTATGGTCTATTTCGGCGAGGTCGGGCTCTCCGGCGAGGTGCGCCAGGTCGCCCAGGCCGAGTCGCGGTTGAAGGAGGCGCACAAGATGGGGTTCGAGATCGCCTGCCTGCCGCGCCGGGTCGCCCGTGGCGGCCGCATGGCGAACGTGCCGGACGGGCTGAAATTGGACGAAATCGGCCATCTGACCGACCTCGTCGCGACGTTCACGGGTAAGCCGGCGATTACGGATTGAGTGTCACGAAACGGCCACGGTTGGCGAAAGCCGGCCGGGGAGATATACGCTGCGCACGTCTTGGGGCAGCGTCGGCATGAACTGGGTGGACCTCGCGGTCCTGGCGCTAATGCTCGTGTCGGCACTGCTGGGCATCCTGCGCGGCTTGGTGCGCGAAGTGCTGGGCGTCGCCGCTTGGGTCGCCGCCGCCGTTGCAGCCAGCCCTTACGGCTTGTTTCCCCATGTGGCGCCTTGGATGCGCCGGCAGTTCTCGGACCCCGGCATCGCCGACGCCGTCGCGTTCGGCGGCGTGTTCCTGGCCGTCCTCATCGTGTTGTGGCTGGTGGTCCGCGTGATCAGCAACGCCGTCCGCGGGTCGGCGCTTGGGGGCCTCGACCGTACGCTGGGGCTGGTATTCGGCCTCGGAAGGGGTGTAGCGCTGCTGGTGGTGGCCTATATTTTGCTCGGTGTCGGGCTCGCGATCGAGCAATGGCCGGCCCCAATTGTGGAGGCACGCAGCCTGCCCGTAATCTATCGAGGTGCCGAGTGGCTGGCCGCGCAGCTGTCGCCGAACTACCGACCCGCCGTCGCCCGGCCGCCCATCGGACGCACGGCGACTGCCCTCGATTTGTTGCACGCCAACCCTGTGGGCCGCGCCCTGGGCACCCGGCTGTCCCGGTAGTAGGAGAGTGTCATGGATCTGACCCAGACCGAACTCGACCCCCGCCTTACTGAGCTTGACGACGACAAGCTGCATGAGGAATGCGGGGTGTTCGGGGTCTGGAACGTCACCGACGCCGCCGCGGTCACGGCGCTCGGCCTGCACGCGCTGCAGCATCGCGGCCAGGAGGCGACGGGGATCGTCAGCTACGACGGGCACCGCTTCAACAGCCATCGCGGGCTGGGTCTCGTGGGCGACAACTTCGGCCAGGCGAAGGTCATCGCCTCCCTGCCCGGCAACAACGCCGTCGGCCACAACCGCTATGCCACCACCGGCGACACCATTCTCCGAAATGTCCAGCCGCTATACGCAGATTTCGAGTTCGGCGGGTTCGCGGTGGCCCATAACGGCAACCTGACCAACGCCAACACCTTGCACCGCGCGCTGGTCCGCCGCGGCTGCCTATTCCAGAGCACTACCGACAGCGAGGTGTTCGTCCACCTGATCGCGATCAGCCTGTACTCAACCGTGGTCGACCGGCTGATCGACGCGCTGAAACAGGTGGTGGGTGCCTATTCCCTGGTGGCGCTGTCGAACGAGGCGCTGTTGGGCGTGCGCGACCCGCTCGGCGTCCGTCCATTGATCCTGGGCCGCATCGGCAACGAGGGCACCGGCGGCTGGGTGCTGGCCAGCGAGACCTGCGCGCTCGACATCGTCGGCGCCGAGTTCGTCCGCGACGTCGACCCCGGCGAGATCGTCGTCATCAACGACCAGGGCGTCCGCAGCATCAAGCCGTTCGGCAGCACCAAGGGCCGTTTCTGCGTGTTCGAATACATCTATTTCGCCCGGCCGGACTCGGTGATGGAGGGCATGCCGGTCTACGACGCCCGCAAGCGCATCGGCGCCGAACTCGCCCGCGAAAGCCATGTCGACGCCGACGTGATCGTGCCGGTGCCCGACAGCGGCGTGCCGTCGGCGATGGGCTTCAGCGCCGAGAGCGGCATCCCGTTCGAGCTCGGCATCATCCGCAACCACTACGTCGGCCGCACCTTCATCGAACCGACGGACAGCATCCGCAATCTCGGCGTGAAGTTGAAGCACTCGGCCAACCAGTCGGTGCTGAAGGGCAAGCGGGTCATCCTGGTGGACGACAGCATCGTGCGCGGCACCACGAGCCGCAAGATCGTCGAGATGGTGCGCGGGGCCGGCGCGGCGGAGGTGCACATGCGCATCTCCTCGCCGCCGACGACGCACTCCTGCTTCTACGGCATCGACACGCCGGAGCGCGGCAAGCTGCTGGCGGCCCGGCACAGCGTGGACGAGATGGCCCGGATCATTGGCGCCGATAGCCTGGCGTTCGTGTCGCTCGATGGGCTGTATCGCGCGTTGGGCAAGTCGAACCGGGATGTGGCCAAGCCGCACTACTGCGACGCGTGCTTTACCGGGGAGTATCCGATTCCGCTGCCCGATATGATGGACAACTCCGACCGTCAGCTCAGCTTGCTGACCGAAATGCGCTAGTGTCCTCTGAAGTGCAGCGCGTCGGGTTGGTCACGGGCGCCAGCCGTGGCATCGGCGCCGCCACCGCTATCGAACTGGCACGGCGCGGCGTCCACGTGGTGATCACCGCCCGCACCCAGGGCGGGCTCGAGGAGACCGACGACGCCATCCGCGCGGCGGGCGGCACTGCGACCCTGTTGCCGATGGACCTCGCCGACGGCCCGGCGCTCGATCCGATCGGCCCCAGCCTGTTCGAGCGGTTTGGCCGCCTCGATATACTGGTGCACAACGCTGCAGCACTCGGCCGCTTGACGCCGGTGCCGCATATTCTGCCCAAGGATTGGGATGCCGTCGTGGCGGTGAACCTGGCCGCGACCTGGCGGCTGATCCGCACCTGCGGCCCGTTGCTGCTCGCCGCACCCGCCGGGCGCGCCGTGTTCGTCACCACTGGCCGCGCGTCGGAGCCGCGGGCCTTTTGGGGGGCATACGGCGCCACGAAGGCCGGCATGGAGCATCTGGCGCTCACCTGGGCGCACGAGGCCGCGACGACGAACCTACGGGTCAACCTGTTCGACCCCGGCATCGTCGCAACCCGCCTGCGGGCCGACGCGATGCCGGGGGAGGACCGCAGCGCCCTCGCCCAACCCGCCGATGTGGCGCCAGCGCTGGCCGACCTCTGCGAACCCGGCGAAACCCGGAACGGTCAGACCATCCGGGTATAGCCGCCTATTCGGCCGCTGACCGTAGCGGCTCCGTCTCCCGTTCCGTCTCGATCTGCTCCAACTTCGCTTCATGCGGCAGGGACAGGGCGACCAGCATCGCCAAGAACACCGTCCCGGCGACCGCGAGCAGCCCAACCGCATAGGACCCCGTCGCGTCCTTCATCTTGCCCATCACGAAAGGCCCGACAAAGCCCGAGAGGTTGCCGATCGAGTTGATGATCGCAATCCCGCCCGCTGCGGCCGTTCCGCTCAAGAAGTTGGTCGGCAAGGTCCAGAACACCGGCAACACGGCGAATACGCCAAAGCCTGCAATGGACAGCGCGATCATCTTGCCAGTCGGGTCGTCGATCACCGTGGAGGCGGCGATGCCGGCGCCGGCCACGAGCGCCGCCAGGGCCACATGCTCCCGCCGCTCCCCCGTCCGGTCCGAGTGCCTGCCCCAATAAACCATCCCGATCACGCCCACTGCGTATGGGATGGCCGTGACGACGCCTGTCCAGCCAAAGCTCAGGCCAAAATCCCGCACAATCTGCGGCAGGAAAAAGCCCAGGCTATAGTTCGCCGCCACCGCACCAAAATAGACGAAGGCCAGCAGCAGCACCCGTGTGTCGCCCAATGCCTGCAACACCGAGAAGTGCTTCGCCGCGACCCGGGCCTTGAACTCGGTGTCGAGCCGTTGCGCCAGCCACGCCCGTTGATCCAGCGACAGCCATTTCGCATCGGCCGGGCGGTCGGTGAGATAAAAGAATACGACGACTGATAGAATTAGCGCCGGCACCGCCTCGACGATGAACAGCCATTGCCACCCGGCAAGGCCCACAATGCCATCGAGATACAACAACTGGCCGGAGATCGGCGAGCCGATGACGCTGCTGAGCGGGATAGCGGCCATGAAATAGCCGATGATGCGTCCGCGATAGGCGGCAGGGAACCAAAGCGTCAGATAGAAGATGATACCCGGGAAGAAGCCGGCCTCGGCGATCCCGAGCAAGATCCGGATCACATAGAACACTGTCGTCGTGGACTGCCCCGTTGCCGTGGCGATTTGCGGGATGAATGCCGTCAACCCAGAGAGCACGCCCCATGAGAACATGATCCGCGCGATCCATTTCCGCGCGCCGAATCGTTCCAGGAATAGATTGCTCGGCACCTCGAACAGGAAGTAGCTGAGGAAGAATATCCCCGCGCCGATCCCGTAGGCCTGAGCCGTAAGCCCAAGGTCCTTGTTCATCGTCAGCGCAGCAAAGCCGACGTTAACCCGGTCGAGATAGGCAACAAAGTAGCAGACGATCAGGAATGGCACGAGGCGCTTCGTCACGCGCGCGATCGTGCGGGTCTCTAGGTCCATGGCGGCTCCCCCGGTATGGCCCGCGTTCCGCGGACGTTGGTATGCGGCGCGGTTCCTGATCCAACGCTGCGGTGAACCTCCTGCCTAGAGCCGCTTTTTGCAAGCCGGATTCGTATGGAACTCCGTCACTTCAATGGATTATGGCCCCAATTCATCAAAGACTTGCACCAGCGGGAGCCCTCGATATCGCCCGATGGCCGTTGCGCCATATGCCTGTGCACATAGCCGACGACCTTGCGCATGTCGGCGTAGTCCGCCGGGGTGAGCTGGTCCTGATGGCGCTGTTTCAGCTCCATAATGCGTTCGCCCATGTGGTGCCCGACCGATTCGGCGGGGCCGGGCTCTGTCACACGCTCGCCCGCCGCGGTCATTCCGACCGACTTGCTCTCGTCGCTGTCCAGCCAATGACGCAGTGCCGCCGGCGTCATGTTCACGACTTCGCGGAACTCGTGCAGCGTCTGCTGCGGATCGGGCGTGGTCATGCGTCGTGGCGCAGTGCGGCAAGCAGGTCGGACTTCTTCATCCGGGACCGCCCGGCGATGTTGCGTTGGGCAGCCCGCTTCACCAGCTCATCGCGCGGCAGGTCGGCCAACCGCGCGTCCGCCGTCTTGGCCGCGACGTCGGATGGCTGGGCGGAATGCTGCTTGCCCTTCGCGGTATCGGCCCGCTTCTTGTCCGAGCTCCGGGCATATTCCTTGTCGGACAGCGCCTCCCGGGCATGTTGGGGCAAGTAGCGCTCTCCCGTCTCCTTGCTCGCCTTGCCGGACTTGGTGCCCCAGTCCTCGCGGGTCCATTGCGCCAAATGGTTGTCGGCGGCCTTGCGGCCCTTATAGCCGCCGCCCTCCGCCTTATAGCGCTGCACCGCCATTTGCGCCTTGCGAGCGGACCACTCGCCGGAGTTGCCGCCTTTGTCGCCCTGCGTCACCTCGTGCTTCACCCGTTCCCAAAGGGCCGGGTCCGACCGTTCTGCGTTAGATGCCATGCTAGGTCTCCTTGGCCCGGCAACGTCGGGGGACGCGCCGGGTTGCAGGCATAAAGCCAAGCCGGAGCAAAGCCGGACTCAGTTCCCCTTGATATACATGTAGTTGTCCCCGTTCGACTCGGTGCCGAACGAGATGCCCAGGCGTCCGCCGAGGTCGGCTTTGGTGTATCCTGCCAACGTGATCGAGGCGATCGGCTTGCCTGCCGCGATCGCGTGCAAGGTCATGCCGGTGGCGCCGGCGGCACCTTGGCCGTCCTCGTAGTCGAGGGCGAAGCCGGTTGGGGTAACGCCGAAGATGGTCGCGGCGTCTCCGGCGTGGAAGTTCACCACTGTGCTCCAGATATCGGTAGTCGCCGCGCGGTCGTCGACGAAGAACGTGTCGTTGCCCGCGCCGCCGACCAGGAAGTTGGAGCCGGTCGAGCCATCCAGCACATTGTTGCCGCCGGCGCTGCTGACGCTGATGGCATCCGAGCCCGGGCCGCCGCGAATGAACGAGTTCGGCGTGACCGCGGAGATGTTGAGGTTGTCGGCGCCTAGGTAGATATATTGGTTCTGCAGACCAGCGACCGGACCGACATAGGGATCGCCCCCGGCGACGGACGATACCCCGGTCGTCGTGTCGGTGAGCTGAAACCGGGTCACGGCGGCGCCGACGCTCACGTTGTAGCTGTTGGCCACCGTGCCCGCCGCGACGCTGAAGCTCTGCCCGGTGTAGTCGCCGGTGAGCGTCACGGTGCCCAGCGTCGCCCCGCCGCTGTGCAGCGCGAGCGTCCCGACGCCGGCTGCGCCAGCCGTGTAGGTGACGCTTGTCACCGCGCTCGCACTGTTCACCACGATCAGGTCGCTGGCGGCAAAGCCCGCGACGACGCCGGCAAACGCGGCCGGCGCGTCGAGTATCAGGGTGTCGTTGATGGTCATGGTCACGGTCTGGCCTGCCCCGACGGCGGCGACCTCCAGCGTTCCCGCAGCCGCCGGGCCGACGGGAGTGCCGAAGCCGGGCAGCGCGGCGGTGCGGTTGAAGGCGATCGCTCCGGTGCCGGTGATCGCGTCACGGAACGCGAGGCCGGGTCCCTCGGTGGCGATCTGGCCGTTGTTGACGACGCCGCCCTGCAC
>CAXTJW010000086.1:0-11593 GCA_964244305.1 uncultured Acetobacteraceae bacterium | reverse complement strand
ATGGCGGCGAGCACCATGTAGCCGCCATAGGACTGGCCCATGACGGCGATGCGCGCCGGGTCGATGCTCGGGTGCGCGGCAAGCCAGCGTCCGCCGGACGCGAGGTCGTGCACGGAATCCAGGCGGTTCGCACGGTCGTCGCTTTCCATGGCGTCACGGCCGTAGCCGGTGCTGCCGCGCACGTTTGGCATCAGCACGGCGTAGCCCTGGGCCAGCAGCGCCTGCATGTCGGGGCGGAACACGGCACGCGCCTGGGCCGCCGGGCCGCCGTGGACCCATACCACGGCTGGATGCCCGGCGGCGGGGGGCGGTCCGGGCGGCAGGGCGAGCCAGCCGGGGATGCGGCGGCCGTCGATGCTCTCCAATTCGACCAACTCGAAGCCTTGCGTGGGCAGCGCGCATTCCGGCCGCCATAACGGGCGCGCTGTGCCACCCTGCCAAAGCCACAGGCCCGGCGGTTCGGTTGGCGACGTCGCGGCGATGGCCAAGGCGAGGCCATCGGGCGACCATGCGGGATCGGCGACGACGCCTCGCGGCAGGCCATCCACCACGGGACGCTCGCCATCCGCCGGGCCGACCCGCAGCACGGCATAGCCGCGGTCGTTCTCGATCGTGGCGAGCAGGCCGCTGCCGGGAGCGAGCGCCCACGCCTCCACATCGCGGCCCGGCGGCGCGAATATCGGTATAGCGTCGCCGCTCGCGGGATCGATGCGGCACAGCGCCATGTGGTCGCGCCCGGCGTCGGTCAGGCCCATGAGCGCAGCGCCGTCCGCCGTCCAGCGCAGGCTGGCGTAGCGTGCAGGCACCGCGCGCGGGATGATGTGCACGCCGCCATCCACGTGCAGGACCATGGGCCGCTGGTCGCCGAAAGTTTTGTCGAGAGTGGCGATCATCCGGTCGCCCGACGGATGCCAGGCTGCGGCTGTGGCCTCATGCAAGCCCGGGAACCGCCGGATGCGTTCGCCCTTGGCGGGGTCCATAATAAGGACGTCGAAATGGGCCTCATCGCGGTCGTTCGCGGTCAGGCTGATGCGGCCGCCATCCGGCGACCAGGCACCGAAGCCGTGGATGACGCTGTGCACGTCGGTGAGCGGGCGCGATTGCCCGTCCTCCCACAGCCAAAGTTGCTGGCGCTCGTCGCCGCCGGCGTCGATGCCGTAGATCAGGCGGTCGTCGCCGGGCGCACGGCGCAGCAGGGCCACCTTCTCGTCGTGGAACGTGAGCTGTCGCGCCTCGCCGCTGTCGAGGTCCAAGGCCCAACCCTGCGGCAGCCCGGCGCCACGAAGATGAAACAGGGTTCGGCCGTCGCAGGAGAAGCACGGGGAACTTGCGGCGCTGATGGCCGTGTAGGCATAGGGATCGGCGGTCATGCCGCAGCTTAGGCCGGCCGATTCGGGTTGAACAATCGGGCCGGCGACTTATTTCGAAGCTGGAGAACAAACGTTCCATGGATCTGCTGAAGAAGCTCGAAATCCTCGCCGACGCCGCGAAATACGACGCGTCCTGCGCGTCGAGCGGCACCGCCACCCGCAGCTCGCTGGGCGAGAAGACCGGCGTCGGATCGACCGAGGGCATGGGCATCTGCCACGCCTACGCGCCGGACGGCCGCTGCATCTCGCTGCTGAAGATCCTGCTGACCAATAGCTGCGTGTACGACTGTCTGTATTGCATCAACCGGCGGTCCTCGAACGTGCAGCGGGCGCGGTTCACGGTCGAGGAGGTCGTGACGTTGACGCTCGGCTTCTACCGCCGCAACTGCATCGAGGGGCTATTCCTCAGCTCGGGCATCATCCGCAGTCCCGATTATACGATGGAGCAGGTGGTCCGGGTCGCGAAGACGCTTCGGCTCGATCATGGTTTTCGCGGTTACATCCACCTCAAGACCATTCCCGACGCCTCGCCGGAGCTGCTGCTGGAGGCCGGGCTGTATGCGGATCGGCTGAGCATCAACGTCGAGATGCCGACCGAGGAGGGATTGGCGAAGCTGGCGCCGGAGAAGGACATGCCGGGCATTCGCCGAAGCATGGGTCGCATGCGGCTGCGCATCGATGAGGCGAAAGCCGAGAAACGGTCGCCGCGCTTCGCGCCGGCCGGGCAGAGCACGCAGATGATCATCGGCGCCGACGACAGTTCGGACCGCAAGATCCTGGCGCTGAGCACCAACCTGTATGGCAACTACGGGCTGCGGCGGGTGTATTTCTCGGCGTTCAGCCCCATCCCCGACGCGAGCGCCATTTTGCCGCCGCGCAAGGCTCCCTTGCTGCGCGAGCATCGGCTGTATCAGGCCGACTGGCTGATGCGGTTCTATGATTTCAAAGCGGACGAGCTGGCGCTGGATGCCGCGGGCAACATGGATTTGTCGATGGACCCGAAGCTCGCTTGGGCGCTGCAGCACCGCGAGCAGTTCCCGGTTGACGTGAATGCCGCGACGCGCGAGCAGCTTTTGCGGGTGCCGGGGATGGGCGTGAAGTCGGTCGATAAGCTGATCCAGGCGCGGCGGCACCAGCGTCTGCGCATGGACGACCTCGCCCGGCTGCGCATGCCGATGGCCAAGGTCGCGCCGTTCGTCGTCGCCGCCGATCACACGCCCGGCGGCCTGCTGGACAGCGCGCGGCTCGCGCAGCGCCTGGTGCCGAAGGCAGCGCAGCTGGACATGTTCGCGTGAGGTCCGTCGTCCTGGCGCATGAGGTGGACTGGGGTGCCTGGCGCGCCGCAGCCCGTGCGCTGGCGCTGGGGGATGTGGCGCCGGACGACGTGGTTTGGTCCGTCCGCAACGTCGAGGACCTGTTCGCGGAGCCTGAACCCGAACCCGAGACCGCTCCTCCGGCCGGCACGTTCACCGTTCCGCGCGCCTTGGTCTCGTTGGCGGAAACCGCAATCCAGGCGCGCGATCCCGAGCGGTTCTCCTTGCTGTATCGGCTGATCTGGCGCGCCCACCGCGGCGAAAAGCACTTGCTGGAGTTGACGACCGACCCGGAAGTGCAGCGCGTGCAGCGCCTGGCCCAGGCCATTCGGCGTGACACCCACAAGATGCAGGCCTTCGTGCGGTTCCGCGAGGTCGTGGAGCCGGAGGGCACGCGCTACATAAGCTGGTTCGAACCCGACCATTACATCGTCGAGGCCAACGCCGCGTTCTTCGTCCGGCGCTTCGCGACGATGTCCTGGTCGATCCTGACGCCGTATCGCAGCGTGCATTGGGATGGCGAGACGCTGCGGTTCGACGTGGGCGCGTCGCCCGCCGACGTGCCGGACGACGACCGCCTCGAAGCATACTGGCGCGCCTACTACAGCAGCATCTTCAACCCTGCACGGCTCAAGATCGGCGCGATGCGGTCGGAGATGCCGCAAAAATACTGGCGGAACCTGCCGGAGGCTGCGGCGATTCCTGAGCTGATCCGCACGGCATCGGGCCGGGTGGACGCAATGGTGGAGCAGCCCGTGTTCTCAGCCCCTCGTCCCGCACGCGTCGTCACTCCAACGGCGGCCCCGATTGGCAGCCCGTTGCAGGAGGCGGCGCGGGAGGCGGCGGATTGCCGGCGCTGCGCCCTGTGGGAACCGGCGACGCAGGTGGTGTTCGGCGAGGGGTCGCCCAGCGCCCGCATCATGATGATCGGCGAGCAGCCGGGCGACCAGGAGGATCTGGCCGGGCGTCCGTTCGTCGGGCCGGCCGGGCAGTTGCTGGACCGCGCTATGATCGAGGCTGGGCTCGACCGGCAGATCGTCTACGTCACCAATGCCGTCAAGCACTTCAAGTTCGTGCCGCGCGGCAAGCGGCGCATCCACGAGAAGCCCGGCGTCGGCGAGATCAACGCCTGCCGCTTCTGGCTCGACCGGGAGCGTGCGGAAGTGAAGCCGGCGTTGACGGTCATGCTGGGCGCGACGGCGGCGCGTGCGGTGCTGGGCCGGGTGGTCACGATCTCGCGTGAGCGCGGGCAGCCGATGCCGCTGCCGGATGGCCTGGGCGGCAACACGACCGGGTTCATCACCGTGCATCCGTCCTACTTGCTGCGCCTGCCGGACGAGGATGCGAAGGCGCGCGAGTATGCGGCCTTTGTCGAGGATCTGCGGCGCATTGTGGCGTTGGTGGCCTAGGGCAACCCGGCGGGGCATGCGGCGTTTTCGGCGAAACAGGGGAGCGCAGCATGAGCCAGGCGAAAACGACGACGGACCACCAGGAGATCAAGCAGTGGATCGAGGCCCGCAAAGGCCGGCCCACGGTGGTTGAGGGCACCCAGGGCGACGACGGCGAGGGTCTGTTGCGCATCGACTTCCGCGAGCCGGACGATAAGCTGGACCCGATTTCCTGGGATGACTTCTTCAAGACGTTCGACGACCGCAAGCTGGCGTTCTTGCACCAGGACAAGACAGCCGACGGCAGCACGAGCCGATTCTTCAAGTTCGTGCATCGCGAGGGCTGATGCCGGTGGATGCTCCATGCGAGCCGCTGCTAATCAAACGGTATGCGCGAAGTCGTCTTTATGATGCACGCAGCTGTCGTTACTTGTCCGTCGCGCAGCTTCGCGATTGGGCGACGGAGGGCGTAGCCGTCGCGGTGATCGATGCCGAAACCGGCGAGGATATCACGCGCGTACTGCTCGCCTAGCTGCCGCCCGCCACATCCGGGATCGGTTTGGCCATATCGACCAGGACCCATCCTTCGGTGACCGGGTGCGGCCGCGTGCCGACCTCGCGAAACCCGGCCTGGCGATAGATCGCCAGATTGCGGGTCATGCGGGTGCTGGTATAAAGCCGTAGCTCCGAGACGCCGGCAGCCTGTCCCATCCGTTCAGCCGCCTGGATCATCCATTGCCCAATACCTTGAGACTGGTGGGCCGGTGACACCGCCAGGCTGTAGATCGTCAGATGACCATCGCCGGGCTCGACTACCATTACGCCGGCGGCCTCGTTGCGAGATTCGACGATCCAGACTTCAAGCCGGGCAATGCGCGGCGCATAGTCTTCGTACATTGGCAGCGGCGGACCGCCCAGGATGCTCTCCCATGGCGCATAGGCGTCGTAGGTCGTCGTGCGCACGAAGCTCAAATCCGTCGCGACCGCCTGCCTGAGCTTCAACACCGGCATCAGTCCGCGGCGAGCAGCGTCCCGCGGGCCTGCCCTCGCACCTCGGCTCCGAACGCTGCGAAGATGCCATGCGACACCGCATCGTTGGCGTAATCATACTCCGGATGCCATTGAACACCGACCGTCAGGGCGCGGGAGTTCGGCAGCCGAACCGCCTCGATCGTGCCGTCCGGCGCTGTCGCCTCGGCGACCAAACCGGACGCCAGCCGGTCGATGCCCTGGTTGTGCAATGAGTTCACGGCGATGCTGTCCAGCTTGCCGACGCCGTGCAGCCAACTGCCCGGCGTCACATGCATGCTATGTGCCTTGGCAATGCGGATCCGCGGGTTCGCATGCAGCGGGGTCGAATGGTCGATGCGGCCCGGCAGGTCCTGCAGGCGCTGATGCAGGGTTCCGCCCAGCGCAACGTTCAACTCCTGCAGACCGCGGCAAATCGCCAGTACCGGCACCCCGGCAATGATTGCGGCGCGGATCAGGCGCAGGGTCACGGCGTCCCGGTTCACGTCCTCGGGGGTGCCCTCGGGGTGCGGCGGGCCGCCGTAAAATTCGGGGTGCACGTTGGAACGGCTTCCGGTCAGGATGATGCCGTCCAGCCGGGCGAGCAGCGTCTCGATATCGGCGGCGTCGCCATTGGCGGGAAGCAGCACCGGGACGGCGTCCACGACTTGGTCCACGGCGCGGACATAGGTGTCGGACGCGGCGTGGTTCAGCGTGCCATACAGCCCGAACGATTTGGTGCAGCAGGAAATTCCAACCAGCGGCTTCATCCCGCGATAATGGCCGGTAACTTCGCCCGTATGAAGCAAAAATCAGCCCCGGTTGATGTTATTTTGGAAGAATTTGGGATCGACGAACTCGAACAGCTTCTGACTGAAGCTGCCGCCCAGCTCGACATTGGACAGCGAAATGCGGGTTTCCTGCCGCTGTGCGTCGAGCACGGTCCATTGCCGCAAGGCTAGCGGCGCATCGGCGAAGATGAGCGTCAGCGTGCCATCGGCCGGGGACTTCGTGCGGAACAGGCTGACCTGCAGTTGACCCGGCCCGCGCGCGATCCCCGCCACCGTAATGTCGCCGGACAGCCGCAGATTGTCCTGCAGCAACAGCCCCAGCGGCGTCGAGCCCAAGGGGATGTTGCTCGTCTGCCCCAGCTTGCTGTCATGGAACACCAGCAGCCCATTGCCGCCGACCAGGAGGAACGGGCTGGGCGGATCGTACTCGAAGCGGAGGCGCCCGGGCCGCTGCAGCCAGGCCTGGCCCTCGGCGGTGCCGCCGTTCGGCGCAACCTGCATGAAACGCGCATGCAGCGTGCGTATGCCGTTCAGGTAGGTCTCAACGCGGGCGATATCCGCGCGGTCCTGCGCCGTAGCGGATGGCTGCGCCGCAGCGGCGTGAGTAAGCAGCGGCGCCAGAATCGAGAGGGACAGCAGGGTGCGGCGGTTCATTCTGCAGATGTGGCACTCGCCCACGCGCGATGGAAGGAGCCACGGCGAAAGGCCGGACCGGTCACCATGCCTCTATGCCGGGCACGACGCGCCGGTTGCGCGGCTGAACCGACGCAACGTCGATGCGTTCATGCTAGGATAATAGGAGGATCCACCATGACCGAGACGCCGCAAGAACCCAAAGTCACAGGCACCACGGGTGCACCCAATCCAAAAAGCGGCAGCAGTGATGCGGCCCGGGGACTGGGCGGGCATAGCAAGGATGCCAACCACGCGCCCGGCGCACCAGCTGAATACGTGGAAGAAAATAAGCCGGTCAAAAAGGACTAGTTCAGCCGGGACCGCAGCTCGTCGATCGCGGCGCGAGTACGGAGCGCGGCGTCGCCCTGCGGCACGAGGTCCAGGAAGCGCTCATAGCAGCGCAACGCCGCCCCGACGTGTTCCAGCCGCTGATTGATCAATGCGGCCTCGCGCCAGAGCGGGGCCGTATCGGGCGCGATGCGCAGCATGTTCTCGGCGCAGGACAATGCCCCCGTTAGGTCCCCCGCGGTAAGCCGCCGGCCCTTAATGTTGTTCTGCAGACGCAGCAGCACGCTGCGGCTTGACATCGGCTGCAGCACGCCGGGTCGCAGTTCGGCATCCGGGCCCTCGACCCGCTTCAGCAACGCGCGCATGTCGCGGGCATCCAGCGGCACGCCGCCCGCGAACACGTCCAACACCGTCTGTTGCTGCTCGGGCGCGCGGTTGCGCTGGGTGCTGTTGGGGCCCTCCAGCGCCACGAGGAAGTGGCCGGGAAAATCGACGCCGTGCGCCCCCCAACCAGCCGACCGCGCGCAAT
This sequence comes from uncultured Acetobacteraceae bacterium, assembly GCA_964244305.1. Classification (GTDB taxonomy): domain Bacteria; phylum Pseudomonadota; class Alphaproteobacteria; order Acetobacterales; family Acetobacteraceae; genus CAHJXG01. The sequence goes on along the minus strand of CAXTJW010000086.1, from coordinate 4,231 downwards.
GCAGCCATAATATGCCGAGCGCCACCGGCAATCCGCGGCGGCGTTCGATCACCTGGATCAGGTTGGCATTGGCGGCGCTGCCATAGTCGTCGGTATCCCCGGCATAGCGGTTGCGCCCGGTAATCAGCCCGGCCAACGCCCCGGCCCGCGCCGACAGATCGGTGCTCGGCAGGTCGTTCGCCAACTCCACGGCCGAACGCGCGAGCTCGCTCAGGTGTCGGACCGCCGCCTGCCAATCGAGCTCGGGCGCGTCGATGCGGGCCAGCTGCACAGCCGCGCCGGCGAGGTCAATCTCGATATCCGGCAGTTGGCCGATCGCGTCCAACGCATCCCGCGGGTCACTCATGCCATAGTCCCATCCCACTTACGCCAGGAGGATGGCGATGGGCGGCCCGCGCTGCAACCTTGCCGGTGCGCCCTATTCGGCCGCGGGCACATACAGCGCCGCGCCGCCCTCCATGAACTCGGCGCTTTTTGCCTCCATTCCGGCCATGCGCTCGGCGTCGGCGCGGATATCCTGGCTGATCTTCATCGAGCAGAACTTCGGCCCGCACATCGAGCAAAAGTGCGCGACCTTATGCGCGTCCTTCGGCAGGGTCTCGTCGTGATACTTGCGTGCGGTGTCGGGATCGAGGCCCAGGTTGAACTGGTCCTCCCAACGGAAATCGAATCGCGCGCGGCTGATGGCGTCGTCCCGCAACTTGGCAGAGGGATGCCCCTTCGCTAGGTCCGCAGCGTGGGCAGCGATGCGATAGGTGATCACGCCCGTCTTCACGTCGTCGCGGTTCGGCAGGCCGAGGTGCTCCTTCGGCGTCACGTAGCAGAGCATCGCCGTGCCAAACCAACCGATCATCGCCGCACCGATCGCCGAGGTGATATGGTCGTAACCCGGCGCGATATCGGTCGTGAGCGGCCCCAGCGTGTAGAACGGCGCCTCGCCGCACTCGCGCAGCTGCTTGTCCATGTTCACCTTGATCTTGTGCATCGGCACGTGCCCGGGGCCCTCGATCATCACCTGGCAGCCCTTGGCCCAGGCGACCTTGGTCAACTCGCCCAAGGTCTCCAATTCGGCGAACTGTGCGGCGTCGTTGGCGTCGGCGTTGGAGCCCGGCCGCAGGCCGTCGCCCAGCGAGAAGCTCACGTCATACTTGCGCATGATGTCGCAGATCTCGCCGAAGCGCTCATACAGAAAGCTCTCTTTGTGGTGCGCCAGGCACCAGCGCGCCATGATGCTGCCGCCGCGCGAGACGATGCCGGTGGTGCGCCGGGCCGTCAGCGGCACATGCGCCAGGCGGACGCCGGCGTGGATGGTGAAGTAGTCGACGCCCTGCTCCGCCTGCTCGATCAGCGTGTCGCGGAACACCTCCCAGTCCAGCTTGTCGGCGTCGCCGCCCACCTTCTCCAGCGCCTGGTAGATCGGCACCGTGCCGATGGGGACCGGCGAGTTGCGCACGATCCAGCCGCGGATGTTGTGGATGTTGCGCCCGGTCGACAGGTCCATGACCGTATCGCCGCCCCAGCGTATCGCCCAAACCAGCTTCTCCACCTCCTCGGCAGCGCCTGAGGTCACGGCGGAGTTGCCGATGTTGGCGTTGATCTTGACCAGGAAGTTGCGGCCGATGATGACCGGCTCGAGTTCCGGATGGTTGATGTTGGCCGGGATGATGGCGCGGCCGCGGGCGATCTCGCTGCGGACGAACTCGGGCGTGACGAAGGCCGGGATCTCGGCGCCGAAGCTCTCGCCGTCGGCGACGCGTGCCTCGGCCTCCGTCAGGGCGGCGGCGCGGCCCAGGTTCTCGCGGTGGGCGACGTAGATCATCTCCTCGGTGATGACGCCGGCGCGGGCGAACTCGTACTGCGTCACCCATTGGCCGTCGCGGCCTTCGAGCAGCGTCTGCGGCGCCGGGCAGGCGGGCACCAGGCGGTCGACCGGGACGAAGCCGTTGTCCTCGGGCTTGACCGCGCGCGCAGTGGCGGGGGCGAAGCCGCGCTTGGCGAGCCAGGCCGCACGCACCTGCGGCAGCCCGGCCGCGAGGTCGATGCTGGCGTTGCTCTCGGTATAGGGGCCGGAGCAGTCGTAGAGCCGGACCGGCTCCTCCTTGGCCGACGGATCGAGCACGATCTCGCGCAGCGGCACCAGGATGTCCGGGCGGTCGGCCGGGCTCGAATAGACTTTGCGCGAGCCGGTGATCGGCCCGGTCGTGACGGCGCTGGGCTTCTGCTGGTATGTCATCGTCGCCTCCCATGTGGGATGCGGGCCGGGGCCGGGTGGCAGCGACGATCATGTCAAACCTTGCCCGTCCCTACGCCGGCATGACCCGGATCAGGTTTCTTAGGGTCACCGCGCTGCCCTGTTGATGGCCTGCGGTATCTCAGCCCCCTGTCGGGACCCCCCTCGGATGCCGCAAAGTTCGGCTACGCAGCCCAATGTGTCAAGCCTTGACCAGCATGGGACCGAGCGGGCCGCCGCCGAACAGGTGAACGTGCAGATGCGGCACCTCCTGTCCGGAGTGGACGCCCATGTTTGACAGCACGCGGTAGCCCGGCTGCTCCAGCTCCAGCTCCCGCGCGACGCTGCCCACCGCGCGGAAGAACCCTGCGATCTCGGCGTCGTCGGCATTGGCCACGAAGTCGGCCAACGCCACGTAGCGGCCGCGCGGTATGACCAGCACATGGACCGGCGCCTGCGGTGCGATGTCGTGGAACGCAACCGCCCATTCGTCCTCATACACCCGGCGGGACGGGATCTCGCCGCGCAGGATTCGGGCGAACACATTTTGGTCGTCATAAGGCCCTTGGCCGCTCACCGGCATGCTCGCTCTCCATCAAACTGCCGCGGTCCCGCCACGTTTCGGGAGCATAAGCCGTTGGCGGGATGGGTGTCACGGCCAGTTGGGGGAATGCGCGATGCGGTTTGGGTGTTTGGCAGTGCTTATGGCTTGCGCGGCGTTGCCGGCCTGCGTGCCCGATCCCGGCGACTACTACGGCACGCCGCAGAACGGATACACCGGCAACCCGCCGCCCGGCTACGTTTCGCCGGGGTATGTGCAGCCGAATTACGCCGCGCCGTATGTCGGCCCATCCTATGAACAGCCGTACGGCTTTTCCGGCCCGGTAGGGCCCGGCTTCGGTTATGGGCGCGAGCGCGAGTATCGCGACCGCGGTTTTCGCGATCGGGAGTTCCAGGACCGGGAAAACCGCGACCGGCAGTCACGCGACGATCAGCAGCGGTTCAACCAGGACCGCTTCAACCGCGAGCGCATCGAACGCGGCCGCAACGAAGGGCAGCAGCGCCCCCCGGGACCGCCGCGTCCCGAGGCACGCCCGCAGCCGCCACCGCGGACGACGCCGCCGTTGCAGGGTGGGATTTTCCCCGGCGTGCGGCGGCCCCAGCCCGTCCCGCAATGATCCGGGGACGTGGGATGGCCGCCCAGTTCCACTCCGGCCGGCAGGCTGCTAGATGTCGACGGAACGCTTGCGAGGACGTGCCGAATGAAGCCGACCGACTACGCCCGGGTTGAGACCTATCTCCGCCGCACGCTCGGGTCCGACCGCATCCACGTCGAGGTGCCGAAGCGCAAGGGCGCCTCGGTCGAAGTCACTGTCGACAAGGAGTTCTTCGGCACGCTGCATCGGGACGAGGAGGACGGCGAGGTCTCGTTCTCGCTGCACGTCACCATATTGGATGAGGACCTGCCGCCGCCTGCCGCTGCGAAGCGCTAGTAGCCACGGCCCGTATCGAACCGGTTCGGCAGCGGCGTTCCGTCGCGGTGCGCCCGCAAATTCGCGAAAAAGATGTCCAGGCTGAGCGGGATGTAGGTCGCCGGATCGTCGGCCGAGACATGCGGCGTCATGACAAGGTTCGGCGTCGTCCACAGCCGATGCCCCGGCGGAACCGGCTCCGGCGTGAACACATCCAGCACCGCGCCGGACAAATGGCCATCATCCAGCGCATCGCACAGCGCCTCCTGGTCCAGCAATGCGCCCCGGCCCATGTTCACCACTCCCGCCCCAGCCGGCAGCAGCGCGATCCGCTGACGGTCCAGCATGCCGCGCGTCGCCGGGGTCAAAGGCGGGGTGAGCACCAGGAACTCGGCATGCGGCAGCTCGGCGTCGAAGTCGTCCAGCGTCACGACCCGCTCGCAATCCGGATGCGGCTCGGCCCGGGTGCGGAGGCCGGTGACGCGCATGCCGAAGCGGGCCGCCTGCGCCGCGACCGCGCCGCCCAGCG
>CAXTJW010000085.1:0-11669 GCA_964244305.1 uncultured Acetobacteraceae bacterium | reverse complement strand
AGGACAAATACGACTACATGCAGTCCTTCCGCGTGGACAGCAAGCATGAGATCGCTAAGACCCTCGCGGCATTCGGCGCATTCACCGAGGGCCTGCAGCTCTTTGCCTCGTTCGCGATCCTTCTGAACTTTCCGCGCCACAACAAGATGAAGGGCATGGGCCAAATCGTCTCTTGGTCCGTGCGCGACGAGACGCTGCACTGCCTCTCGATCATTCGGCTGTTCCGCACGTTCGTGCAGGAAAATCCAGAAATCTGGACCGAGACCCTAAAGCAGGAAATTTCGGACGTCTGCGCGACCATCGTGGAGCATGAGGACGCGTTTATCGACCTCGCCTTCGAGCAGGGGCCGATCGAGGGGCTCAACGCCGCCGAGGTCAAGCGCTACATCCGCTACATCGCCGACCGCCGTCTGGTGCAACTCGGGCTCAATCCGCTTTTTGATGTCGAGGACAACCCGTTGACCTGGCTCGACGACATGCTGAATGCCGTGGAGCATGCCAATTTCTTCGAGAACCGCTCGACGGAATACAGCCGCGCCTCGACTGCGGGCAGCTGGGAAGAGGTTTGGTCGGAATCGATCGGCGAACACTGGACGAGCGAGACGGTGCCAGCTTTGCCTGCTGTGACCTAGCGCTGCCTTGACTTCGTGGCCTGATGCCAACGCCAAAAAACCGGTGTTGTCATCAGGCCATCAACAACAATGCGTTCAAGGCTATCTTGTCAGCCAAACCTCGATCGTGCCCCTTGAGGGCAGGGGTCGAAACGTGGAGAAATCCTGCAGCGTCCAGTTCAGCCCGGTATTGGCCATCCATCTGGCAGTAAGTTGGGCGGCCGGCTCATCCTCTGAGTGGAAGTAGCGAATGGTGGGGTGGTCGGATGTGGTTGCGACACGACGGAATTCTACGGTGCTGCCCTCCGGAGGCAAGATTCCAAGCAGGCGGGCGGATAATGCCTCCGCCGTGTCGGACCCGGTTGGGATGTGGATGACGATACGCTTGCCCGGCATCGCGCCGGGCAACTTGGCCGCAGGGACGTTCTGCGAGCGCCATTTGAGATACTCGGCAAACAATGCGTCGCGTTGAGCGTCCGACATTGCAGCCACATTGCGGCCGGAGTTGGCAAGAAACGCATCGAAGTCTCGGCGAAGCTGTGCGGGCGGTTCCGCTGCAAGCGGGGCAGCCGAGCCGGTCGAGGGCGGCACGTCAGCCATGGGCGAAGCCGGCGTGGATGGATAAGGAATGGACGGAATAGGCTGAGGTGACGGCAACGCCGGCGGCAGCGCGGCCACGCTCACGGACGACCGCGCCGGGACATCCCGATAGAACAGAGCGTGCAGGCCAAAGTAAGCTGCCTGTGCGGCAATCGCGACAGCCCCCAGCGTCAGCACAAGCCGGAGCGTCGGGCGACGGCGTGGTAGTGCATGGGCGGAGGCGAGGGCGGGCTGGGCCGCCTCCTCGGTCACCTCCTCTGGCGCGCTCGGCTCCAACAACGCTGCGGACAGTTGTGCGAGCGTCGGCTCACGGCAGTCCACGCCGTCGCCTACGCCATTGGAGCCTGTAGCCCTTTGTGGCTCGGTTAGGGGGCGCGGTGTCCAGTCGCCAAACGCACCAACCAACGTCTTCAAACGCGCTGCTTTTGCATCGTGGGTTGCCTCGACCCACGCAGTCGCTTCGTTCGCACCGAATCGCTTCGGAAACGATGCTCGTGGCCTCGCTGTCGCTGCCGGCTCGACGAAAGTGTCGGCCGCTCCTGGCTCCGGCGCCTGCAAGCTGTCCTGGAACCCTAGCGCTTGCCGGAGCGGCGTAAGGCCGGGCCCATCCAACAATGCCAGGAACGCCGGTCGCCCAACAAACGTAACCCGTAGCGTTGGACCCCCGTCGTGTACGAAATACGGCGCCAGTGCCTGCAACGCGCGGAGCGTCGTGGGATGCACGATCTCCGCCTGCTTGATCAGCAGCATGACCCCTTTCTCGTGCCCGTGCCGCTTTGCAATCGCGTGAACGATCGAGCGGGCGGCGTCCCCCGCACACGCTTCGGCATCGGGCCCGGCCGCCTGAGTGAGGCTATGCTCCAGCGTCTCGAGCGAGCGTCGTGTGCCCCCATCCATGCGAACGACCCGTACCTCTGCTATCGTCAGCCTTACAAGCAGCGCCAGCAAGGCGTCGGCACGCTGCTTGTCGTTTTCCAGCAGAAGCGTGTTGAAGGGCCGGCCGAGGTCGATTGGGGCGTCGTCACCAAGCGTCTCCATGAGCTACGGTGCGGCCCCCGGCGCCGTGACCATGGGGTCCTTAAAACCCTGGGAGGCTTGGAAAGCCTCGAAAAGCTTCTGCTTCTCATCGGCCGATAGGGCTGCGCTCGAAGTCAGGGCCGATGACGCAGGCACCGATTTCCTCGATATGCGAGCAACGGCGGGCCGCTGGATTACGATCGGCTTGGCTACGTAGTATGTCCGTGGCGCTCCAATGCAGCCGGCCAGCAGGATTGCCGCCCCGAATGTAATGAGGTAGCGGGAGGCGGGACCGCAGCGCCTGGCCAGCCTGAAATGCACCACCCTGAAAAAGAGGTGCCGCATCGCAGGTTTGGCAAATCTCGACAATTCGTGAGTGCCGCTCACTTGCATACCTGCGCGCTACGCTGACCGCCGAGACGGGTCGCGCGATCCGCTGGTCCGTCGATTGCCCAAAATCAAACCCGATGGAAACGCCTGGCCAGCCATAGAACGGCGGCAACCGGACCCGATAGCCCGGCGGCGGCGGGTTTCCGTCAAGCCCGACGAAGCGAACGGCGGATGCGGCATAGGCTTGTCGCGCCCGGTCACGCCACGTATGCCCATGCGAGCGCCACTCTTTCCATTGATGCTCCTGCCATCCCGTGCGCCTATGCCGGGTGCTCGCGGAGGCAACGCCGCAAACCGCTCAAATCGCTAAGAAAACCGTGAGTGGACGTGTGATTCTATCCGGATTGTGATGCGAGTGGCATAGCACCGTCGTCGAGAGCTTGCGTGCCAAATATGGCAGATCGTTGACGCCCTTCCGCCACCGTGGCTCGACGTAGCCACGGCGCTCAAGGTCCGGCCGGGACTAATTGCTTGACTAGCCATGCTTGGGCTTGTTGTCTGGGCAGCTAATGCCGTCTCTGCCACCCGTTTCCAAGCAGCCGATCGGCGCGACTCAGCCCGCGTCCTAATCCGCCGTCGGCTTTGGCCCGAGGCAGGGCAAGAATTCCACGTGCGCCGCCGCCGGCGCGCAGGTCCGATCGCTTCGAAAAAGAGCGCGTCCGTTTTATTCCGGTATGAAAACAATATCAGGTCAAAAATGCTTTCGGTAAATTAACGTAGTGATCGACATTGCGCCAATTTACCGGTTAGTTTACGAACTCGGAAAAGTGAGGCGTGTCTTGAATCGTACAATTGAGCAGGATGACGACGTTAGTGCCCCACCGGATGAGACAGGGCGTGGCGGCTCGCCAAACGGTTTGCCGCGGCATACCCGCAGGTTATCGGACAAGGTGCTGGTCGCTTTTCACCACGCCTGCGATACCGCCGATTTGGAAATCGCCGAGCACCTGCTCAACATCCTCGAAATCATGCTCACCCGGCGTCCGATCCACGCCGACGGCAACCGCCGGCGCAGCATCGAGGGCCTTGTCGCCGCGCATGAGCGTCTCTGGCACCTGCGACATCCCGCAGTCGAGCAATAGGCCGCCCCAACAGAGCTAGACCACCATCGCCGCGCCGCCGCGCAGCAACCGCTGCGCATCGGGGCTAAGTCCGCCGTCGGCGTCGTGCAAAATAAGGCCAGGCACGATGCGATCCGGATCCTTTCGACCCGCCAAGCCCTGGACCAACAGCAATTTCGCCTCGCGCCTCAGCTTTGGCCATAGCGGCGCAAGCGTGAGCCGCCCAAAGCCAGCCGCACGCATCCCGGCCACCGCCCGCACCGTCTGACCCGCCGGCAGCATCAGCGTCAGCGACCCACCCGTCCGCAGCGCGGCTCGCAGCGACTCGATCCAGCCTTCGAGCGGCAGCCCGCCCATCTGCTTGGCTCGGGAACGGCGGGCCGTGGGTGATGGAGTCGCCGCTGGGTCATGCCAGGGAGGATTGCTGAATGCATGGTCGAAGCCCGCCTCACCGTGAAAGGTGCCAATGTCGCCGGTCACGATCGAAAGCCCGGCCGCGTCATTGGCCTCGATGTTGCGCCGGGCGAGCGCGGCCATGTCCGGGTCGATCTCGACGCCGACCCCCACTATCCCAGGGACGCGTGCGGCCAGGCATAGCAGCCCTGCGCCAGCACCGGCCCCGGCCTCCAGCACCCGTTGCCCCGCATGGGCTGCGACGCTCGCCGCCAGCAGGACGGGTTCGATCCCGGTGCGGTAGCCATCAGCGGGCTGGGCATAGCGGACGCGTCCGTCCAGCAAGCAGCCGTCGGTCGTCAGCATTCGGCCTCGCCAGCCTCGGCGAGTATGCGCTGCGCCTGGCGCTCGTCCTCGGGCAGCACGGCCAGGCGACGCGGGATCGCGCCGATGCTGCCCTCGACCGCGCTGACATGGCCATCCAGCAGGATGCTCTCGATGCCGGCGTCCCGCAGTAGTGCGCCGAGAAAACTCAGCCGCACGAGGTTGTTCGAAATCAAAATCGTTCGCATGGACGCTTCCAAGCTTGCCGGGTATTGCCGCTCACACGACGGGCGGCGCGATGCTGGCGAACAACCCGGCGCGGGACAAGAGAGCGGCCGGCTCGCCTTGACCGATTTTCGAGGCCGCCGATATGTTAAACGCATGGCCCGTGCGATGAGGTCAGGAGTACAGCTTGGGCCTAGTTTCAAATATGTTGCCAGCGGCGGTTTCGGACAAGCTTGCAAAGGCGGCGCAGCCGGATGCGTTGTCGGCCTTGGTCGCCCTAGTCGGCCCGGACTTGGTCGCCTGCAACCGCGCCATCATCGCCCGTATGGACAGCCCGGTTGCGCTGATTCCGCAGCTCGCGGCGCATATCGTGGCGGCGGGGGGCAAGCGGCTGCGGCCGTTGCTCACTCTGGCGGCGGCGCGGATGTGCGGCTATGCCGGGTCGCGTCACGTCCATCTGGCGGCCTGCGTCGAGTTCATCCATACCGCTACATTACTGCACGACGACGTGGTCGACGAGAGCGTGCTGCGGCGCGGCCTCTCGAGCGCCAACGCGGTGTTCGGCAACAAGGCGTCCGTCCTGGTCGGCGATTTTCTGTTCGCCCGGGCGTTCCAGCTCATGGTCGAGGACGGGTCGCTCAAGGTCCTCGCCATCCTGTCCCAGGCGGCGGCGACCATCGCGGAGGGCGAGGTGCTGCAGCTCGTCACGCAAAACGACCTGTCGACTTCGGAGCAGCGCTACCTTGAGGTGGTGCACGGCAAGACCGCTGCCCTGTTCGCCGCTGCCTGCCAGGTCGGCGCCGTGGTGGCGGAGCGCCCGCTGGACGAGGAGCAGGCGCTTTCGGACTACGGCACCAACCTCGGCATGGCGTTTCAGCTTGTCGATGATGCGCTGGACTACGCCGCCGACGAGATGACGCTGGGCAAGACGGTCGGTGACGATTTCCGCGAGGGCAAGATCACCTTGCCGGTGCTGGCCGCCTATCAGGCCGGCGACGCGCAGGCGCGCGAGTTCTGGGTCCGCACGATCGAGGCCAGCAATCAAACCGATGCAGACCTCGACCGCGCGATGGCGTTGATGGAGGGCAGTGGGGCAATCCGCACCACATTGGCGCACGCGGCGCGTTACGCCAACTCCGCCAAGGTGGCCTTGATGGCATTTCCGGAAAGCCCGGCCCGTCGGGCGCTGGCGGACGTCGCGGACTATACCGTGAGCCGGGTGAGCTGACCGGCTAAACCACAGCCAGTTGCTCGCGCCGCAACTGCACCGTCAGCTCATCGAGCGCCCGGCCGACCCGGTCCAGCATCTCGGTGATCTCCGCCTCGGTGATGATCAGCGGCGGGCTGAACGCTAGGCTGTCGTTCGGCAGCCCGCGAGCGATCACGCCGTGCTTCTCGCATAGCTTGGCCAGGCGGGCGCCGATCTTGTGCTTCGGGTCGAAGTTCCGGCGCGCCTCCCGGTCCGCCACCAGCTCCATCGCGGCGATCAGGCCGATGCCGCGCACCTCACCGACCAACTCATGGTCGTCGAAACGGCGGTGCAGCTCGGACTGGAGATAGGGGCCGACGGTCCGCACATGCTCGACGATGTTGATCTCGTCGTAGATTTTCAGCGTCTCGACGGCGACCGCCGCCGGCACCGGATGGCCGGAATAGGTGTAGCCATGGCCAAAGGTGCCGATCTCGTGGCTCTCGCTCGCCAGGCCCTGGAACACCCGCTCGTTCACCATGACGGCCGAGATCGGCAGGTAGGCGGCAGAGAGCGCCTTGGCGCAGGTGATGATGTCGGGCTCGATGCCGAAGGTCTGGGTGCCCCAGTAGTTGCCGGTGCGGCCGAATCCACAGATGACCTCGTCGACCACCAGCAGCACGTCATGGCGGCGCAGCACGGCCTGTATTTTCTCAAAATAGGTGCGCGGCGGCACAATCACGCCGCCCGCGCCCATCAGCGGCTCGGCGAACATCGCCGCGACCGTGTCAGGCCCCTCCGCGATGATAAGCTGGTCCAGCGCCTCGGCACAGCGCGTTGCGAAGGCCTCCTCGCTCTCGCCGGGTTCGGCGCCGTGGTAGTGGTGCGGCGTCATCGTGTGCACGAAGCCCGGCAGCGGCAGGTCGAAGCTGCGGTGGTTGTTGGGCAGGCCGGTCAGCGACGCGGCGACGATTGTGACGCCGTGGTAGCCCTTGATCCGCCCGATGATCTTCTTTTTCGCCGGGCGGCCGAGGGCGTTGTTGAAATACCAGGCCATCTTGACCGCAGTGTCGTTCGCCTCAGAGCCGGAGTTGGCGAAGAACACCTTGCTCATCGGCACCGGCGCGCGCTCGATCAGCATCTCGCTGAGGTCGATCAGCGGCTCGTGCGACTTGGCGGTGAAGGCATGGTAGAACGGCAGCTTGCGCATCTGCTCATACGCGGCGCGGGCCAGGCGTTCGTTGCTGAAACCGAGGCTCGCGCACCACAGCCCGGCGACGCTCTCGATGTAGTCGCGGCCGTTCTCGTCCCAGACCCGCACCCCCTCGCCGCGGCTGATGATCATCGGGCCGGCCTCTTGGTGGGTCACGAGGTCAGTATAGGGATGCAGCGCGTGGGCGATATCCCGGGCGGCGGCGGAGTTGGCACGAACGGCGGATGGGGGAGGGGTCATGGCGGAACCTGCAATGAACGGATATCGTCAGAGTAGCGCTTAGTGCGATCGATTTAAACCATTAAACGCTTGGTCCTGCCGCCTTCCGCTCTGCTGCCGCCGCGGCACTCTTACGCTCCGCTGCCTCCTCGGCCGAGGCGACGCCACCATGCGCTGCCGACCACGCGACCGGGTTATCGAGGAAGCGCCGCACCTCGGCCAGCGCCGGCTCGGCGAAATATGGCCGGTCGCGGCATGCCTCCAGCACGTCCCACCAGTTGCACAGGTGGTGCAGGGTGATGTCCATGGCGGCGAGCTTCTCGAAGCTGCCGGGGAACACGCCGTAAAAGAAGACGACGAAGGCGTGGTTCACCAGCGCGCCGGCATCGCGCAGCGCCTGGGTGAACTGGATCTTCGACGCACCGTCGGTCGTGAGGTCCTCGACCAGCAGAGTGCGCAGCCCCTCCGGCACGTCGCCTTCGATCAGCGCGTTGCGGCCGAAGCCCTTGGGCTTCTTGCGGACATAGGCCATGGGCGTCATCAGGCGGTCGGCGATCCAGGCCGCGAAGGGGATGCCGGCGGTCTCGCCGCCCGCCACCGCCTCGATCGCCTCGTAGCCGACGTGGCGCATGATCTTTTCCGCCGCCATCTCGCAGATTTTCAGCCGGGCGCGCGGGAAGTAGATGATCTTGCGGCAGTCGATGTAGACCGGCGATTTCCAGCCGGAGGTGAAGGTGTAGGCCTCCTCCGGCCGGAAATTCACCGCCTTTATCTCCAGCAGGATGCGCGCGGTCGTGAGCGCTGCGTCCCGGTCCCAGTCGGTCATGTGCCCGGCGGTCATATCGTTGGTCCCAACTACCTGTCGCTGATTCCTAGACCTTGGCGCGCCGACCGTCCATTCTGGCAAGAAGGCTTGCGGAGGCGCGTGATGGACCGGACCTATAAGATTGCGGCGATCCCCGGCGACGGCATCGGCATGGAAACGCTGCCGGAGGGCCTGCGCGTGCTCGAAGCCGCCGCCACGCGGTTCGGCTTCGCCCTGCAAACGACGGACTACGACTGGTCGTGCGAGCGCTATGCTCGCACCGGCGCCATGATGCCCGCGGATGGCCTCGACCAGCTCCGTGCGCACGACGCGGTGTTCCTCGGCGCGGTCGGCTGGCCGGGCGTCCCCGACCACGTCTCGCTCTGGGGCCTGCTGATCCCGATCCGCCGCGGCTTCGACCAATATGCCAACGTCCGGCCCTGCAAGCTGATGCCCGGCGCCAAGACCCCGCTCGCCGGCCGCATCGAGGCCGACATCGATTTCTACGTGGTGCGCGAGAACACCGAGGGCGAATATTCGAGCCTCGGCGGCCGGCTGTTCGAGGGCACCGACCGCGAGTTCGCCACCCAGCAGAGCGTGTTTACCCGGCAAGGCGTCGACCGCATCCTGAAATACGCCTTCGAGCTCGCCATGACCCGGCCCCGCCGCAAGCTCACCTCCGCCACCAAGTCGAACGGCATCACCATCACAATGCCGTATTGGGACGAGCGTTTCGCCGCCATGGCCGCGCACTATCCCGGCGTCGCCACCGACCAATTCCACATCGACATCCTGTGCGCCCATTTCGTGCAGCACCCCGATTGGTTCGACGTCGTGGTCGGCAGCAACCTGTTCGGCGACATCCTCAGCGACCTCGGCCCCGCCGTCGCCGGCAGCATCGGCATCGCGCCCAGCGCCAACATCAACCCGGAACGCCAGCATCCCAGCATGTTCGAGCCGGTGCACGGCTCGGCCCCGGACATCGCCGGCCGGCATATCTGCAACCCGATCGGCCAAATCTGGTCCGGCGCGATGATGCTGGAGCACCTGGGCGAGACCGCCGCCGCCGCCGCGATCGTCGCCGCGATCGAGACATTGCTGCGCGACGGCGGCCCGCGCACCCGCGACATGGGCGGGCAAGCCGGCACGGCCGAGGTCGGCGAAGCGCTGGCGGAGATCGTCGCTGCCGGCTAGCCGCGCTTGCGTGTGCTGGGCGCTGCCCTTACATTAGGTCGACACCTGCAAGTGATTCGCAGATAGGGGTTTCAAGTGGGTCGTGACACCAGCACCATCGCCCGTCGCTGCGAACGCGCTGTCGTAACAGCCTACCGCGAGCTGCGCGTGCACGGCAACGCGGATCTCCAGGCGTTCCGCGCCTGCACGACGCTGTATCGCATACACCATCCAGAGTCGTCGCTGAACGAAGCACGGCGCCTGGTGGCCGAATGGATCGACCATCACGTCGTCCAGGCCAAGTCCGGCCCCACTGCGGGCTGCGACTGCGACTAGTCCGCCATTAGGATGAAATAACCGGGCCGGTTTCGCGGGACCAAGCGATCGAGGCGCGCGCCAAAGCGTCGATCGTATCGATGAGCCGCAACCCCAGCCCACCCTGCGGCCCGGCTTGGATGGCAAGCGGGATTTCCGTGCACGCCAACACCATCGCCTGCGCGCCGCGCGCCTGCAATGCCAGGATCGCCTCTGCCAGCAACGCGTAGGCATCGCCGGCCCGATTGGCTTTCACGGCGGCGATGGCGGGCATGACGAGATGCTGCATTTCCTCGGGCGTCGGCTCGATGCAGGGCCAACCGGCCGTCGCGAGCGGATCCTGATACAGGCGCAATTCCAGCGTAGCACCCGTACCCAACAGGCCGACCGCGCCCGGCGGAACGGCCTGGCGCCGCAACTCATCCGCCGCCGCATCGACGATATGCAGGATTGGCAGCGTCGTCGCCGCGCGCATGCCATCGATCCAGCCATGCGCCGTGTTGCATGGGATCGCGATCGCGCCGCATCCCGCAGCCGCCAATCCGCGCAGCCCACGGACCAGGAAAGGCAGCGGCTGCGGTCCACTGCCATAGGGACCCATCCAACGATTGGGCACGCGCGGGTCGGACCATAGGATGGCCGGCACATGGTCCTGGTCGCGCTCGGCCGGGGTCAGCAACGTGAGCCGGGTCATGAAATGCGCGCTTGCCAGAGGCCCCATGCCTCCCAGCACGCCTAAAACCCGCCCCATATTCATTTCGTCCATGGGAACAGTCTGCCTGGCCTTGACGCGGACGCAAGTGGGCGGCACAGCCGTCAGTCATGTTCAGCCTGCAAGGCCACCGCGGCGCCCGCGCCCTGTTCCCCGAAAACACCATAGCCGGCTTTCAAGCCACCATCGCGATGGGCATCCGCACCATCGAACTCGATGTCGGCGTGACCCGCGACGGCGCGGTCGTGGTCCACCATGACCCGGCGCTGAACCCGCACACCACCCGGAACGGCTCCGGCGCATGGTTGCGAGGGCCCGGCCCGCTGCTGCGGGAGCTGACGCTCGCCGACCTGAATAAGTTCGACGTCGGTCGGCTGCGGCCCGGGTCAAGCGTGGCCCGCCGCTTTCCACAGCAGACGCCGCATGACGGCGCCCGCATTCCGACGCTTGACCAGGTGCTGACGCTCGACAGCGATACCGCGTGGAACATCGAGCTCAAGCTGATGCCGAAACATCCGGAGTGGACCGTGCCGCCCGAGGAGATGGTCGAGCGCGTCCTGCATGTCGCCGGGGCGGCCGGCGCGCTGGACCGGATCACGATCCAGTCATTCGACTGGCGGGCACCGCGCCACGCCCGCCGCATCCGCCCCGGCGTCGCCCGCGGCTGGCTGACGATGGCGCCGGTGCTGGTGGGAGCGCTGTGGACCGGCCGCGGCACTGCGAACACGGACGACGCGCCCGAAGCCATCGCCGCCGAGGGCGGGGGCACCTGGACGCCGATGCACGCCAACTTGACCAAGGCACGCCTGAACCGGGCGCATAGCCTCGGGCTGCTGGTCATTCCCTGGACCGTGAACAACCCGGCCGACATGCGCCGGCTGATTGGTTGGGGCGTCGATGGCCTGATCACCGATTGGCCGGACCGCGGGTTGGCGGCGGCCGCGGAGCGCCCGGCCGAAACCGAACGCTCCTGATCGAGCCCGCCTGGCTAGCGGTCCGAAATCGGCGTGAAATCGCGCAGCGTCGCACCGGTGTAGACCTGCCGCGGGCGGCCGATGCGCTGAGACGGGTCCTCGATCATCTCCTTCCACTGGCTGATCCAGCCAACGGTGCGGGCGACGGCGAACAGCACGGTGAACATGCTGGTCGGGAAGCCCATCGCCTTCAGGATGATGCCGGAATAGAAATCGACGTTCGGATACAGCTTCTTGCTGATAAAGTAGTCGTCGTGCCGGGCAATCCGCTCCAGCTCCATCGCGAGGTCGAGCAGCGGGTCGCCCTTGATGCCCATCTCGGCCAGCACTTCGTGGCAGGTGCGCTCCATGATCTTGGCGCGGGGATCGTAGTTTTTATACACCCGGTGGCCAAAGCCCATCAGGCGGACGCCGCTGTCCTTGTCCTTCACCTTCTCGATGAAGCTCG
>CAXTJW010000084.1:5409-11850 GCA_964244305.1 uncultured Acetobacteraceae bacterium | reverse complement strand
ACGTGGTGGCGGCGGCGCACACGCATTCGACCTACGGCAAGGCCTGGTCCACGCTAGGCCGCAAGCTCGATCCGCTGACGCAGGACAGCTGCAAGTTCTATGGCGACCACGAGCTGTTCAATGATTTTTCCGGCGTGGTGCTGGAGCAGAGCGAGGGCGACCGCATCGCCGCGGCACTCGGGCCCCATAAGGCGGTCATCCTGCGCAACCACGGCATCCTGACCGTCGGCGACACGGTGGAAGCGGCGGCGTGGTGGTACATCTCGATGGACAACGCCGCGCAGACGCAGCTGCTGGCGGAGGCCGCGGGCAAGCCCATCCCGATCGACCATGAAACCGCGGCCCTCACCGCCAGCCAAGTGAGCCGCCCGCGTTCCGGCCTGCTCAGCTTCCAGCCGCTCTGGGAGCTGGTGACGGCGCAAGAGCCGGACTTGCTAGATTGACCACGATCCACCTGAGCCGGCGCACGCTGCTCGCAAGCGGGTTGCTGCTGGCCTGCCCGGCCGTTGCGGCCCAGACCGTGCTGCGCATCGGCGACCAGAAAGGCGGCGCGCAGCCGCTCATGCAGGCGGCCGGCGTGCTCGACAGCCTGCCCTACCGGCTGGAATGGAGCCAATTCGCCGGGGCGCCGATGCTGATGGAGGCGCTGAACGCGGACGCCATCGATGCGGGCGGCATCGGCGACGCGCCGTTCGTATCTGGCATCGCGTCCGCCATTCCGATGTCGGCCGTGTCGGCCACCCAGTCGGACGGGGCGGTCACGGCGCTGGTGGTGCCCGGCGCGTCCCCCATCCATACCGTGGCCGACCTAAAAGGCCGCTCCGTCGCGACGCTGCGGGGGCAGACGGGACATTTCCTGGTGTTGGCGGCGCTGCAGGCAGCGGGGTTGCGGCACAATGACGTGCAATTCGCGTTCCTCGCGCCCTCCGATGCCAAGGCGGCGCTGGCGTCCGGCAGCGTCGATGCCTGGGCCACGTGGGGGCCCTACATCGCCCAGGCCAAGGTGCAGGACGGTGCGCGGGAGGTGGTGAACGGCCGCGGCCTGATGAGCGGGCAGAGCTACACGGTCGCCAGCAAGGCGGCGGTCAAGGCCAAGCGGGACGCGCTGAGCGACTTCCTGCGGCGGTCGCGGCTGGCGCGTGACTGGGGGCTGGCCAATTCGGATGCCCAGGCGCGGGTCTGGGCCGAGCAGACCGGCTTCCCGGTCAACGTCGGCAAGGTCGTCGTGGACACCGCGCAAACCCGTACAGTGGCCATCGACGACGCGGTGATCGCCGCGCAGCAGCGTGTCGCCGATTTCTTCCAGGCGGCCCGGGTCATTCCGCAGCCGCAAATGGTAGGCGACTATTTCGACCGTTCGTTCAACGCAGCGGTCTTCGCGGCCTGATGCTTCACCGGGACGATGGCAACCCGCCCAGCAGGCCCGCCAAATGCGTCGCCAGCGCCTCGCATTGGCGGCGCAGATCGGGCACCGCCGTCATCTCCCAAAATATCGCCTTGGTAATCGGACCGACCGCAAACAGCTGACGCGACACCGCCCCCGATGCCTCACGCAAAGCGCAGGTGCCGGTCACATCGAGCCCGAGCCGAAGCAAATCAGGCCGCGCCAGGCCCGTGTCCAACATCGTTCGCAGCAACGGATCGCTGGTGCGCTCGTAATCGCAAGACGGCCCGGAGCAGTTGATGACCCGGCTCACTGCCAGCGTGTCCTCACCGCCGCCATCCCGGCGTCGCAAGCGGAACTTCACCTCCACCCCGCCGGCGGTGTCGGGCCGATAGGCCTGGATGCGGCCGGCACGAACGCGAAGCTGCCCGGAGGCCCGCGCGCTGGCGATCCTGTCCGCCACGGACGGGGCCATGCGATGCCGATGCACGTCCCACCACGGCCGCAGATGGCGCAGGAAGGCCGCCCGATCCCGCGCCGGCATGGCCTGCCAGATGTCCTGAGTGAACGGCCGGAGCGAATCCACGGTGCTCTGCCACGAGCCGCCGCGTGCGATCGTCTTCCGGGCCGCATCGCGCATGAACCGCAGCAGCGCGATGGCGCTCGTTGGGAACGACGGAACGGCGTCTTGCGCCAAGGCCGGTCCGTGGGCGTGACGCAGCGGCAACAGGCCGCGCCGGGACAGCGCATTGATCGGGCCGGTATGCCCGCGGTCCAGCAATGAGATGATCGTGTCGATAGCCGTCAGCCCGGTGCCGATCAGCAGCACCGGCGCCGCTGGGTCGACCCCATCCAGCGCGTTGGGTTCCCAAGGATCGGCGCGGTATAACGTGCTGTCGTAGAAGCGCGTGTCGTCGACGCGGGGCGGCTCGGGTGGAAAATTGCCGGTCGCAAGCACCGCGAAGTCGGCGGACAGCAGCCGGTCGCGGTCGAGCTGGAGGACGAGTTCCGCCCCCTGCGGCCGGATGCGCTGCACCTCGCCACGCACCAGCATCAGCCGGCTCGTGATGTCGGGACGTCGCAACTCGATTTTCAGCAGGTCGCGGATATAAGCGCCGAACGCATGCCGCGGCACGAAGCAATGGCCGGTACTGTCCTGCCAGGCCGGGTGCTTATGGAGCCATTGCAGGAAATCGGCCGGCCGGTCGTGAAAGGCGCTCATGCGCGCCGCCGGCACGTTCAGCAGATGATTGGGATTGCCGCTCCCATACGCGAGGCCGTGGCCGAACCGCCGCGACCGTTCGATCAACAGCACATTGGTGCCGGCAGGCGCACGACGCAGCGCGTGCAGCGCGAGCAGCGTGCCGCTGAACCCGGCGCCCACGATGGCGAGCGTGCGGGTCAACCAGCCGCCTTTCGCTCACACTGCCCTGGCCAACAATACAGGGCGCTGCAGGCTTCCGGATCGTCAAACCATGAGACCCCCGGCGGGGCAGCCGCACCCGCCTTAATGAAACCCGGCAGCTCGGCCGGCGATTCGGACAGCGCTGCCAACGGGCGCCGTCAGCCCGCGGCCCGGCGTGACGGCGCGGCCACGTTGGCGATCACCTCGCCGAACGGGCCAGCGTTGCGGGCCGGCCCGAGATCATTCCCCGTGGTCACCTTCAGCGGCAGCAGCGGAAAAACCAGTTCGGCAAATCGATAGCACTCCTCGAGATGGGGATACCCCGACAGGATGAAGCGATCAATGCCCAGCGCCATGTACTCGCGCATGCGGTCCGCCACCTGCTGAGGGTCGCCGACCAGCGCCGTTCCCGCACCGCCGCGCACAAGGCCAACGCCGGCCCACAGATTTGGACTGATCTCCAACTTGTCGCGGAGGCCGCCGTGCAGCTGGGCCATGCGCTGCTGACCGACGGAATCGAACTTGGCGAACGCCGCCTGTGCCTTCGCAATGGTCGCGTCGTCGAGTTGCGCAATCAGCTCGTCGGCAGCCTCCCAGGCCTTCGCCGCCGTTTCGCGGACGATCACGTGCAGGCGGATGCCGAACGACAGTTCGCGGCCCCGCGCCGCCGCCGCAGCACGCATGGCGGCAATCTTCGCGCCGACATCGGCGGGCGGCTCGCCCCACGTCAGGTAGACATCCACATGGTCCGCCGCGACCGCCTGTCCAGCTGCCGACGAGCCGCCGAAATACAGCGGCGGATAGGGCGTCTGCACCGGCGGATACAGCAGATTGCCGGCCTCGATCGCCATATGCCGGCCTTGGTAGGTGACGGTCTCACCAGCCATCAGCCCGCGCCATATCGTAAGGAACTCGTCGGTCGCTTCGTAGCGCTCGTCGTGCTTCAGCCAGACGCCGTCGCCATGCAGCTCGCCCGGGTCGCCGCCCGCGACCACGTTGATCAGCAGGCGTCCCCCCGATAGCCGGTCCAGCGTCGCCGCCATTCGCGCCGACATCGCGGGCTGGCTCAGGCCGGGCCTGACGGCCACCAGGAATCGCAGGCGCTGGGTCAACGGGACCATGGCGGATGCCACCACCCAGGAATCCTCGCAGGACTTCCCCGTCGGCAGCAGCACGCCATAATAGCCCAGTTCGTCAGCCGCCCGGGCGATCTGGCTCAGGTAACCGAGCGTCACATGCCGCGCGCCGACCTCGGTGCCGAGATACCGGCCGTCGCCGTGGGTAGGCAAAAACCAGAGAACGTCGGCCTTCTCGGCGGCAATGCTCATGTGCGTGGACTCCATACTGCGCTCGCGACGTCCAGCTTTTGCGGGATCAGACGCAGGTTAAAAAATGTGTCGGCGATCTTCTGCTGGTCGGCCACCACATCCGGCGTCAACGGACGCACGCCATAGCCCATGCGGCTCACCGCCCGTGCGATCACGGGTTGGCTCAGCCCCATGCTGGCCGCCAGCAGCCTCGTCGCCTCATCCTGGTGCTGTTCCGCCCAACGATCCGTCGCGTCGATTTGGCCATTCAGGGTTTGCAGCAGGTCGGGATGATCTTGCGCGAAGTCGCGAGTGGCAAGGAAGAACTGCCGGTTCGGCGCCAGCCGCTGGCCGTCAACGCCGCTGCCGTCCACCAGAACGCGTCCGCCCGTCGCATCCTGCGCCGCGGACAGGAAAGGATCCCAAATCGCCCAGGCGTCCACGTTGCCGCGCTCGAATGCCGCACGGGCGTCCGCTGGTGCCAGAAAGGCCGGCTTGATATCGGACGGTTTCAGCCCGGCGCTGGCCAAGGCCTGCACTAGCAAATAGTGGACGTTCGACCCTTTGTTGAGCGCCACCGTACGCCCCTTCAAGTCGGCAACCGACACAAGAGGGGAAGCCTTCGGAACCAGAATCGCCTCCCCGCCCGGCGATGGCGGCTCATAACCGACATAAAGCAACGGCGAGCCTGCTGCTTGGGCAAAGACCGGCGGCGCCTCACCCGTCGTGCCGAAATCGAGCGCGCCTGCGCTGAGCGCTTCCAGCAGTTGCGGGCCGCCCGGGAACTCGTTCCAGGTGACGCTCCAGCCCATTGGCTGCAGCACCTGCTCCAAGACGCGACGCTCCCGCAGGATAATCAGGGTACCGTATTTCTGCACGCCAATGCGCAGAACTTTCCCTGCCGCGCGGCTTGCACGCGGGAGCAAGATTGCTGCGGCAACCGCGCCAAGGACGGCACGCCGGGTCAAGTTCGGCGTCTGCAATGACTTCATGTTGGGCAACCTGTTCTGCAGCACGACCGGCGGACTGCCGGGCACAGTTGGCCCTTAGTTGCTTCAAGAGAGCGCTGGCTTCAATGCCATAGCAACCAATTCGAATGATGATTGTTTAGAGTATCTACTTAACAATACAAAGTAACTGCGGATCAACCCCGGTGTAGCATACCGTTCTCAAGTGCCGCAAGCCGAGTGATTGCATCGTGAAGTTCCGAGACCATCGGAGAACGTCATGCTCTTTCCAATGCACGTCGCAGACATGCGGCGCTGGGTTGACGCGGACGGCAGCCGACCTGTTCTTTTCTGCTTTATAATGACTAGTACGACATTGACCGCAGGCCGCGATCCTGCCAGGTCTGGGGACATGGATCGCGTCCCGTTATCTCAGTTCCAGGTAACGCCTCGCCTTAATACAGGTGCCTGCAAATATCCGGTCGTCTAACCGGTCATCGTTCAAAACAACCTTCGCTCGTTCTCCAGTCAAATGCAGACGAGGTAGTCCTGGTCCGAGCGCGTGACATCGAAATAAGTCGTGGCACATCTGAGTATTTCCTCCCAAACTGACCGGGGCAGTCTGCTCCGGCTTTTTTGGGCGTGCGGTCCTTAGGCTCACCCTGATGCAGCTTAGGCGCGGATCAATCAACGTCATTGACGACGGCAGGTGCTGGCATGGTGAACATGCCGCCATCTGCCTCCGCACTCAATCCCGAGACCACCGCCTAGATCCTGGCCCTGCTCAGCAACATCAGTCGTAAGCTCGGACTCAGCATCGTGCTGATCACTAAAAAAGATGAGCGTCGTGGGTGCCGTCACCGACGAGGTCGCCGTCATGGAGGGCGGCCGGCTCATCGAACAGGACCTGGTCGGCGACGTGTCGAGCCGCCCGCGATCCAAAGGCACGCAGCGCTTCGTCGCCGCAATGCGGCCCGACCTGCTTCGCTTTCCTCGCGTAGCCCTATCCGCCGAGCCATCCGAAAACGCCAACCGCACCCGCGGCTATGACATCGTCCCGCTGGCGACCAGCATCATCACGCCGCTCGGCATCGACTCGCAGAAGCTGTACGCGATTGCGGACCTTCCGGACGGCGCACAGCTTGCCATCCCGAACGACCCGTCGAACGGCGCCCGCACCCTGCTGCTGCAGAGCGCCGGGCTGATCACGCTGCGGTCCGGCGTGGATGTCTCGGCCACGGTCCTGGACATTACCGGCAATCCGAAGCATCTAAAGTTCCTCGAACTCGATGCCGCACAACTGCCGCGGTCGCTGGGGGACGTGGCTGCTGCTGGAGGCAAAAGATTCGCGCTTCGCCCTCGTGTTCACGACGCGCCCCAAGGATAAGGAGGACCCGC
>CAXTJW010000084.1:0-5309 GCA_964244305.1 uncultured Acetobacteraceae bacterium | reverse complement strand
GATTCGCGCTTCGCCCTCGTGTTCACGACGCGCCCCAAGGATAAGGAGGACCCGCGCATCGCCATCTATCGCTCGCCGGAGGTAAAGCAGTTCATCCTCGACCGCTTCGCCGGCAGCATCATCCCGACCTGGTAGCATGAAGGCCGAGATCCGGCTGAACGCGTTCACCATGAACTGCGTCGGCCACCAGTCCCCCGGTCTCTGGACCCATCCGCGCGACCGGACCGCCGAATACACCAGCTTACGGTATTGGACGGATCTGGCACGGGTGCTGGAGGCTGGGCTGTTCGACGGCGTGTTCCTCGCCGATGTGCTGGGCGTTTACGATGTCTATGCCGGAACCGCGGACGCCGCCCTCCGCCGGGCGACGCAGGTGCCGGCGAACGACCCGACATTGGTCATACCCGCCATGGCAGCCGTCACGCAGCATCTCGGGTTCGGGGTCACGGTGAACCTGTCCTACGAGCCGCCGTTCCCCTTCGCCCGCCGCATGTCCACACTGGACCACCTGACCGGCGGGCGTGTCGGCTGGAACATCGTGACGGGCTACCTCGACAGCGCGGCGCGGGCGAATGGCCGCGCAATGCAGGCGGCCCATGACGACCGTTACGACATCGCCGACGACTACATGGCGGCAGTCTACAAGCTATGGGAAGGAAGCTGGGCGGACGATGCCGTCGTGCGCGACCGCACCACCGGCGTGTTCACCCGGCCGGAGCGTGTGCGTGCCATACACCATCCAGGCCCGCACCATCCCTTGGACGCGATCCATCTGGCCGAACCCTCGCCCCAGCGCACCCCGGTGCTGTATCAGGCAGGCTCGTCGCCGCGCGGCCGGACCTTCGCGGCCACGCATGCCGAGTGCGTGTTCGTCTCGGGGCCATCCGCGCAGGCGGTCGCACCCCGGGTGGCGGCCATCCGCGCCCTCGCGGCCGAACACGGCAGGCAGGTCATCGTGTTCGCCATGTTTACGGCCATCCTGGGCGAAACCGAGGCGGCGGCACGCGCCAAGCATGCCGAATACGTCGCCCACGTCAGCCACGAGGGCGCGCTGGCCCTGATGTCCGGCTGGACGGGTGTGGACCTGTCTGCCTATCGCCTCGATGAGCCGATCCGCTACGTAGAGAACGATGCCGGGCGATCGGCGATGGAGAACATCACCCGCGCCGACCCATCCCGCCAATGGACCGTGCGCGACGTTGCCGAGCATGTCGGGATCGGCGGCATCGGCCCCGTCCTCGTCGGAACGCCGCAGAGCGTCGCGGACGGGATGGAGGCTTGGATCGAGGCGACGGGGGTGGACGGGTTCAACCTCGCCTCCGTCGTGGCGCACGAAACCTTCGCGGACGTGGCACAGCTGCTGGTGCCCGAACTGCAGCGCCGCGGACGCTACAAACAGCGCTACGCCCCAGGCACGTTGCGTGAGAAGCTGTTCGGAGGCGGGCCGACCCTGCCTGCTGTCCACCCTGCCGCCGCCTCCCGCTGGCCGGCTGCGCACGCCTCGTGAACCCAGGAGCCTCCGCAATGGACATCGCCGTTCCAGCCAACGCGCCTCCCGCCCCGGTGCTGCGCACCGACGCCGAGGCGATCCAGGCTGCCCACACGCTGGCCGCAGCGTTCCTGCCCGGCGCCCTCGAGCGGGACCGCGACCGCCGCCTGCCCTTCGCCGAAATGGAGCAGTACTCGGCGAGCGGCCTAGGCGGCATCACCGTGCCCAAGGCGTATGGCGGCCCCGAGCTGTCGACGGCGACATTGGCGGAGGTTACCGCAATCATCTCCGCCGCCGATGCGTCGCTCGGCCAATTGCCGCAGAACCACCACGGCTTCCTGCGCCTGCTGCGCTACGAGCCGGATGCGGCGAAGGCGGCCGCCTTCTTCCGCCTCGCGTTGGATGGCGCGCGGTTCGGCAATGCGCTGGCCGAGTCCGGCGGCAAGACCACGCGCGACGTGGCCGCGCGCATGCGGAGGGCGCCTGGCGGCTGGATCGTGAACGGAACCAAGAACTACAGCACGGCCGCCCTGTTCGCGCACTACATTCCGGTGCAGGCGTTGGACGAGGACGGTCTCGCGCGCCGTGCCGTCGCCGAGCGGCACGCCCCCGGCCTGACCGTCATCGACGACTGGTCGAGCTTCGGCCAGCGCACCACCGCGAGCGGCACCGTCACCCTGCAGGAGGTTTTCGTCCCCGACAGCCACGTCATCGCCGCCTATCAGGCCTCGGCCAAGCCGACGCTGTATGGCCCGGTGTCGCAGATCATCCAGGCCGCCATCGACCTGGGGATCGCGCGCGGCGTGATCACCGACACGATCGCATTCGTCCGCACCCGGTCGCGCCCCTGGATCGACAGCGGGCAGGACCGGGCGGCGGACGACGTCTACACGATCGCGGCCGTCGGGGACCTGCAGGTGCGGCTGCACGCGGCGGACGCGATGCTGCGGCGCGCCGGGCTGATCATCGACGAGGCCACCCGGGACGAGACGGCCGATGCCGTCGCCGGTGCGTCGATCTCCGTGGCGGAATGCAAGGTCCTCACGACCGAGGTCGCGCTCCAGGCGGCCAACAAGCTGTTCGAACTGGCCGGCACGCGCGCGACTTTGGCCGAGCACGGGCTGGATCGGCACTGGCGCAACGCCCGCGTCCACACGCTGCACGACCCCGTGCGCTGGAAGTTCCACGCGATCGGCAATCATGCCCTGAACGGAGTCAACCCGCCCATCCATGCGTGGATTTGACGGACACCGTCAGCTCGTTGGAGTGAGATTGCGGTAGGAAGGCGCGATGGCGGATGGCGTCAGCCCGGCCGTGCTCAGCGCGCGCACCAGGAAAATATGTGGGTCAGTGCCGCGGGTCACCACGATGCGCTTTCCCTTCAACTCACTCACACTGCTGATCGACCTCAAGCGGCTCGTCCACACCATCCACGCGACCCGGATGGACGCCGGCATACTGATCGCAACTGCGCTCACTGGGCTGGCGTTCGGCCTGGATCAAGCCATCCTCATCGGCGTTGCGTTATCGATCCTGCTGTTCGTTCCGCGGGCGGCCAAGCTGAAGGCGACGGAGCTGGTCGTTGACGGCGGGGACGTGGTGCGCGGCAGATATCCAGCCGATCCGCCGAATGCAGGCCTCCGGCGCCGGTCTGACGCGCGGTTATAGCGCAACTTCGTGCGACGCTTGCTCCTTCGGCGATAGCCCGGCCATGCACAACGCGTCCTGTCCGTCCATGACGGGATCAGCGACCTTTGCCTGCTCCGCCGTCACCGCGTTCCAGCCGTCCGGTATCGAGCCGACCCCACAATCTTGCATGCTCTCTCGGCCCACTACCGCGTCGTTAGCCTATTCTTCATCTCTATAGTCGACACTGGCGCTATGTCCGCCCTTACACCCAACGCACCTCACGGTCTCGATGACCTGCCTCAGCACTGCCAATTCGAACATCCTTTCTTCTCCAAGCTGGGCGCGATCGTATTCCGTCCCGGCGAGGGGGAAGGGGTGCCAGTGTTGGCAATGGCGCTGGGCAACAAGACAGCGACCCTGCCCCTGCACTCGCTGCAGCTCGAGCTCGCGATCGTAGAGGCATCACCTGATGGCCGGATGCTTGCCCTAATCACGCGCGCGCTCGAGTTCGTAAACGATCTGCGTCTCGGTGACGCGTTGCCGGCTGAAGTGCTCGGCGGCGCGGCAAGCTGGCAACCAGGACAGGCACATCTGCAACTCGCCGTCTCACGCCTCAAGCTCAAGCTTGTGGACTGGCTGAGTGATGGCAAGAACGACGAGTGGCGGGATGTAAACGACGAGGTAATCCTCGCTATGGTGGAGTCGCCCGCGACGCGCCAGCGTATCCAGAAGGCATTCGCCGCAGTGGCCCAGGCGATTGGCTTACCCAACACGGAAGCCGTGGTCGAGCTGGTCGAAGATGCGGCACGCGAACTCGCCTTCGTCGAGGCCCTGCGCTCCCGTTTGCAGCACCGTGTGGAAGCGCTATCGGCGCGGCTCGAGCACCTGGCCCGTGGACTAAGGGTCGACGCGACCCGGCAAGAGGTGATGACCCGGGTGCGGCGCCTCCTGGTCATCGCAGTGGCACGTTTTCGGGCCCTGTTCGAGGAACTGGACGCACAGACGGGCGAAGTGCTGGCCCTTTTGCGCAACTTCAACAGCCAGCGCGACTTCATCCGCACCCATCGAGACCGGCTCTACGGCAGTCTGCGCGCGTGGGAGCCGTTGCTTACGGATTGGGACCGTGCGGCAGCAGGCATGGACGCGAAGCTGTGGGGACTGGTCAGTCGCACCTACGTCTTCCTGGCACCCCGATATATGCCGATGCAGGAGTGGCGAACCATGGCGCAAGCTCCCTCCAAAGCTACGCCAAGATCGACGGAATTGGTGTGGTGATCCATCGCCGCACCAATAAAGGCATAACCCGTCGCCTAACGCGCCAATTCGTATCCCGCAGCAAACAAGGAGAGTTAAAATGATCGATAAAACCATGAGCATCCTGATTGTGGATGACTACAAGACGATGCTGAAGATTATTCGTAACTTGCTTAAACAGAACAATTTCAACAACGTTGATGAAGCGTTGGATGGCGGCGAGGCACTGACAAAATTGCGCGCGGGTGACTTTGGCCTCGTGATCTCTGATTGGAACATGGAGCCAATGACCGGCCTGCAACTGTTGCGGGAAGTACGGGCAGACGCCAAGCTGAAAGCGACACCTTTCATTATGGTAACTGCTGAGAGCAAGGTCGAGAACATCGTTATGGCTAAGCAGGCCGGCGTCTCGAACTACATCGTCAAGCCATTCAATGCCGAGACGTTGCAGAGCAAAATCGAAAAGGTGCTCGGTCATGCATGACACCGATCAGAGGAGGGGCATACTGGCCAAACGCATTGCTGATGCCTGCGCCTGTTATCGGACCGCAGACCCGGCGATGATCCCCACTATCATGCAGGCCATACTGGAAATCTTCGGTAGCGAGCTCTCCGCCCAGGATGCCCGCCTCCTCGCCGAAGTCGAGGAGTTAAGCCGCACCATCGCCGACGCGAAGGCCGAAATCGCCGCATTGCATATAGACGACGTCACAGCAGGTCACATTCCATCCGCCACTGACGAACTCGACGCGGTTGTCGCGCATACGGCTGCAGCCACCGAGGTGATCCTAGAAGTGTGCGAGTCACTCGATGAGGCGGCCAAGGGCATGGACGCATCAACGGCGAACACAGTTCAAGCGGGAACTATGCGCATCTACGAGGCCTGCAGCTTTCAGGACATCACGGGGCAGCGCATCACGAAGGTGGTTGCGACGCT
>CAXTJW010000083.1:9871-11901 GCA_964244305.1 uncultured Acetobacteraceae bacterium | reverse complement strand
ATCAGCGACTACACGCGCGAGGCCGGCGTGCGCAGCCTGGAGCGCGAGATCGGCGCCGTCTTCCGCTCCGCCGCCGTGCGGGTGGCGGAGGGCGCGGCCGATCATCCGATCCACGTCGGCACCGGCGACCTCCGCGGCATCCTCGGACCCAGCCGCTTCGATCCGGAGGTGGCGGGCCGGGCGGCAATGCCGGGCGTCGCGACCGGTCTGGCCTGGACGCCGGTCGGCGGCGACATCCTGTTCATCGAGAGCAGCCGCATGGCAGGCGGCGGCCGCCTGATCCTGACCGGGCAGCTCGGCGACGTGATGAAAGAAAGTGCGCAGGCGGCGCTGAGCCTGGTGAAATCGCGCGCCGCCCAGCTCGGCATCGACCCGGCCGCATTCGAGGGCGACATCCACGTCCACGTCCCGGCCGGAGCGATTCCAAAGGACGGCCCCTCGGCCGGCGTCGCCATGTTCATGTCGCTCGCCTCGCTGCTGCTGCGCCGTGCCATCGACCCGACTACGGCCATGACGGGCGAAATCAGCCTGCGCGGCCTGGTGCTGCCGGTCGGCGGCATCCGCGAGAAGGTCGTCGCGGCGGCCCGGGCCGGGATCACGACCGTGATGCTGCCGGCGCGCAACCGCCGCGACTGGGACGACATCCCGCCAAGCGCACGCGACAAATTGCGTTTCGTCTGGCTGGAAACGGTCGACGACGCGGTGCAGGCAGCACTGACGCCGGAGCACCACCCGGCAGCCGTAGCGGACTAACGGATCAACCCGTCATCGTCCAACCCGCAGGGTGATCGCATTCGCCCCGTGCCCCTTTGTTCGTCATTGCGACGCGGCAATCCACTCCACACCCACGAACCTCGGTCCATGTCGCCCCGGATTGCCGCCCTGCGCCGGCTCGCAATGACGTCCAGGTGACCGGCTAAGCGGCCCGCAACGCCTGCAAGAACAGGCTAACGCTATCAACGCACCATGCCTCAAGCGCCTCGGCATCCAGGCCTTCACCCAGGCCGATCGCCCGCGCCTGTGGGCCGGCAAGGATAAGATGCTGGAACTGCTCCGCCAGGAACGCCAGCCGAGCCGGGCCGATATCCGGCCGGTGCGCGCGCAGCACCCAACACAGCCGCTCGATCCCGGATCGCGAGCCGCCATCCCGCAGCGCTGCGACAAGCTCGGGAAATCGTCCAGCCTCCGCCACCATAAGACGATGCAGCGCCAGTGCCGCCGGCGTCAGCGCCACATCCAGCATGCGTCGCCCGGCAGCCAACAACGCGGTTTCGAGTGAAGCCGCGCTTTCGATTGCCGCATCGAACCCTTGCAGCCAGTCGCCGATCAGGCGTCGGACCACCGCCACGAACACAGCCTCCTTTCGAGGAAACCTGGCATAGAGAGTGCGCTTGGACACGCCAGCACCGGAGGCGATTGCCTCGATGCTGGTCGCCGCAAAGCCGTCTCTTAGGAACAGCACCGCAGCGACATCGAGGATCCGCACCGCCAGCTCCGCGGACCCGGCGACCGTGGGCCGGCCACCAGTGCGGGGCCGGCCAACCGCGCCATCAATACCGATAATAATGCGGCCGGTAGTAGCCGGGGCCCACGGGAACCACGATGCAGCCGCCAAGCGTGGCCGCGATGCCGAGCGCCGCCAGCACACGGATCAGGCGGCGGCGAATGGGAGATTGCTTGTTCATGGAACGGCTCCTGGATGTAACGCTGACCCTAACGGAAACGCGCCGGGTGCGTTGCATTAGACATTGGAATGGACTTGCACGATTTCCAGAGGCCCCGTGCGGTCCACCGCATCGAAGCCGCGTTGACCAACTCAGGCAGCAAGCTCTTACTACGCGCCGGAGGAGACCGGACCTTGAAAGCAATCATCAGCGATAAGCCCGGCGGACCAGAGACATTGGTCCTGGCGGACTTGCCCGAGCCTTCCCCAGCGCCGGGGCAGGTCCTGCTCGAGGTCCATGCCGTAGGCGTCAACTACCCCGACGTCCTGATCATCGAGGACCGTTACCAAACCAAGCCGCCGCGGC
>CAXTJW010000083.1:0-9771 GCA_964244305.1 uncultured Acetobacteraceae bacterium | reverse complement strand
AACTACCCCGACGTCCTGATCATCGAGGACCGTTACCAAACCAAGCCGCCGCGGCCCTTCTCGCCCGGCGCCGAGCTCTCCGGCGTCGTCGAGGCAGTGGGCGACGGCGTCGATGGCCTGCGTGTCGGCGACCGGGTGCTGGCGACGCCCGGCTACGGCGGCATGGCGGAAAAAATCGCGGTGGATGCCCATCGATGCATCGTCCTGCCGGATGCGATGCCGTTCGACGAGGCCGCAGCCTTCGTGATGACCTACGGCACGTCCCACCATGCGCTGGTGGACCGCGCCGGCCTCAAACCGGGCGAGACCCTGCTCGTGCTCGGAGCCGCCGGCGGCGTCGGGCTCGCCGCAATCGAGCTCGGCGTCGCGATGGGCGCGCGGGTAATCGCAGCCGCGTCAAGCCAGCAGAAGCTCGACATCACCATCGCCAGCGGCGCCACGGTCGGATTGGTCTATCCGCGCGGCCCCATCGACCGCGACGGCCAAAAAACGCTGTCGAACGCCTTCAAGGACGCCTGCGGACCCAGCGGGCCCAACGTGATCTATGACCCCGTCGGCGGCGACTACGCCGAACCCGCCTTGCGGTCCATCGCCTGGGAGGGCCGCTATTTGGTCGTCGGTTTCCCGTCCGGCATCCCGAAGCTGCCACTCAACCTGCCGTTGCTGAAGGGCTGCGACGTGCTCGGCGTGTTCTGGGGCGCCGCCGTGCAAAGAAATCCGGCACGCCACCGCCAATCCGTCAATGAGCTGTTCAAGCTCTATGCCGAGGGCCGGATCCGGCCGAAAATTTCGCAGCGCTTTCCCCTGGCGCATGCCGGCGAGGCGATCGCCGCCCTCGGCTCCCGGCAGACGACCGGCAAGGTGGTCGTCACCATGCGCTGATCCCGCACGCATTACGCCGGCGTCAAAAACAACTATGTCTGTCCCGGCGCAATCAGACGCAGAATGGAGTGACGGCAATGCAGCCTCATGGGGGCAAGACCATCGGCAATGGACCCAGCGACCGCGCGCAGGAGATCGCCGCCCGGGTCGAGCGCTTCGTGCGCAACGTCGTCATACTCTACGAAAACGACCCGCGCCGCGACAGCCACGGCCCGACCGACGCCCTGGTGCACGAAATGCGCGACCGCGCCCGTGAGGCCGGCGTACTGACCCCGCACATCCTGGCGGACGGCAGCCATCTCAGCCACCTAGACACGGCGCTGGTCCTGCGCGCTTCTGGCCTTTCGATCCTCGGCCCGCTCGCGGTCAACGTCGCCGCACCCGACGAGGGCAACATGTATCTGCTCGGCCGCGTCGCCAGCGCGGAGCAGAAGGAGCGGTTCCTCACGCCGCTCGTCACCGGCCGCGCACGGTCGGCCTTCTTCATGACCGAACCCGCAGCCGACGGCGGCGCCGGCTCCGACCCCTCGATGATGCAGTCGACGGCGCGGATGGACGGCAATCACTGGGTCGTCAACGGCCGCAAGACCTTCATCACCGGCGCGGCCGGGGCCAAGGTGGGCATCATCATGGCCAAAAGCGACGAGGGCGCGACCATGTTCCTCGTCGAACTGCCGATGGAGGGCATCCGCATCGAGCGCGTGCTCGACACCATCGACAGCTCCATGCCCGGCGGCCACGCCGTCGTCGCGTTGGACAATGTCCGCATCCCCGCCGACCAGATGCTCGGCAACAGCGGCGAGGGCTTCAAATACGCCCAGGTCCGCCTGGCCCCGGCGCGCCTGACCCACTGCATGCGCTGGCACGGCGCCGCGACCCGCGCGCAGGAGATCGCGACGGACTACGCGGTCAAGCGCCAAGCGTTCGGCAAGCCGTTGATCGACCACGAGGGCGTCGGCTTCATGCTGGCCGACAACCTGATCGACCTGAAGCAGAGCGAGCTCATGATCGACTGGTGCGCCCGCGTGCTGGACGAGGGCGGGCCGGGCACCTCAGAGTCCTCAATGGCCAAGGCCGCGGTGTCCGAGGCGCTCTATCGCGTCGCCGACCGCTGCGTACAGGTGATGGGCGGCACCGGTGTCACCCACGACACCATGGTCGAGCAGGTATTCCGCGAAATTCGCGCCTTCCGCATCTACGACGGCCCAACGGAGGTGCACAAATGGTCGCTCGCGAAGAAGATCAAGCGGGACCATGCGAAGGCGGCCGCATCGGCCATGGCGAAGGCAGCCGAGTGAGCCTGGCCGACACTGTCGCATTGGCGCGCCGTGCCGGGCGGAACACGATCGGCGATGCGATCGGCCGTGCGGCGGCGCGTTACCGCGACCGTGTCGCGCTGCGCTTTGGCGAGCATGTCTGGAGCTACGCGCAACTCGATGCGGCGACCACCGCGATCGCCGCCCATCTGCCGAGCCTCGGGGTAGCAGTCGGCGACCGGGTCGTCGCCTTCGGCCGCAACTCCGACCTCTATCTCCTGGGCTGGATCGCCTGCTGCAAGGCCGGGCTAATCCATGTTCCGGCCAACTACGCCCTCTCGCCAACGGAGCTGCGCTACATCGTCGAGCAGTCCGGCGCGCGGCTTCTGCTGCACGACCCGGCCCTAGCCGCAACTGCCCATGCCGTAAGCGTCGCCAACGTGGCGCCGTTCGCCTCCATAATGCCGCAGGATGAAACGCACTCCAACGCCGAAGAGGCCGTCGTCGACGACGACATCGCCCAGATCCTGTATACCTCCGGCACCACCGGCACCCCGAAAGGGGCAATGCTGACGCACCGTGCGCTGCTCAGCGAATACACGAGCTGCATCGTCGCCTGCGAGTTCAACGACCGCGACCGCACGCTCGCAGCCCTGCCGCTCTATCACACCGCGCAGATGCACTGCTTCGCCATGCCGCAACTGCTGGCCGGCGCCGAGATCATGCTGATCGACGCACCCACGCCGGCCGTCTGCCTAGAGCTGATCGAGCGGCACCGCCTCACCTCGTTCTTCGCCCCGCCGACCGTCTGGATCAACCTGCTGCGCCACCCGGATTTTGCCAACCGCGACCTCAGCAGCCTCAATAAGGCTTACTACGGCGCAGCGATCATGCCGGTGCCCGTCCTGCACGAGTTGCGCCAGCGCCTGCCGGGCATCCGCGCCTTCAACTGCTATGGCCAGAGCGAGATTTCGCCGCTGGCGACGCTGCTCAGCCCCGAGGAGCACGACGCCCGCCCGGCATCCGTCGGACGGCCCGTGCTGAATGTCCGGACGCGCGTCGTGGACATTGAGATGAACGACGTGCCGCCCGGCACCCAGGGCGAGATCATCCACCGCTCCCCGCAGCTCATGCTCGGCTATTGGGGCAAGCCGGACGAGACCGCACAGGCATTCGAGGGCGGCTGGTTCCACTCCGGCGACGTCGGCTATTTCGATCCGGAGGGCTATTTGTATGTCGTCGACCGCATCAAGGACGTGATCAACACCGGTGGCGTCCAGGTCGCCAGCCGCGAGGTCGAGGACGTCCTATTCACCCATCCCGCCGTGTCCGAGGTCGCGGTGATCGCGGTGCCCGACCCCAAGTGGATCGAGGCGGTCGCAGCCGTGATCGTGCTGCGCGACGGCGCCGAGGCGAGCGAAGCAGCACTGATCGAGCACGCGCGGGCCACGCTGGCGCCCTATAAGCTGCCGAAGCGCATATTCTTCGCCGAAACCCTGCCGAAGAACACCGCCGGCAAGCTGTTGAAGCGGGAGTTGCGCCTGCGCTACGGCGGCACGGGTTCGGCGGTGCTGGGCCTCGAAGCGGACCTTGCTGGTCCCGGATGATAGGAAGCTGAAATGGCGGCAGACAGCCGGGAGTCCGGCCCAGAATTTGACCGCGATCGGCTCGACGCCTTCCTGCGCGAGCATATCGCCGGGCTGGATGGCCCGATGCAGCTGGACCGCATCTCCGGCGGCCAATCCAATCCCACGTTCTTCCTGACCTACGCCAACCGGCGCATGGTGCTGCGGAAAAAGCCCGCTGGCGTCGTGCTGCCCTCCGCCCACGCCGTCGATCGCGAGGCCCGCGTACTCCGGGCGCTGGCCGAGACCGCTATCCCAGTGCCGCGCGTGCTGGTGTTCCATCCCGACCCGGACGTCGTCGGAACCCCGTTCTATGTCATGGAGCGCGTCGAGGGCCGCGTGTTCAATCAATGCGACCTCGAAGGTGTCACGCCCGGCGACCGGCACGCGATGTACATGTCCTACGCCGAAACGATGGCCCGCCTGCACGACGTGGACTGGCAAGCCGTCGGCCTCGGCGATTTCGGCCACCCCGGCGGATACTTCACCCGCCAAATCTCGCGCTGGGGCAAGCAGTGGAAAGCCGCCCTGTTCCGCGACATCCCCGATCTCGTAGCCCTCGAAGCCTGGCTCCTGAGTCACATGCCGCCCGACGACGGCGAGGCGGCGCTATGCCACGGCGATTTCCGCGTCGGCAACATGATGTTCCATCCCACCAAGCCGGAGATCGTCGCCGTGCTGGACTGGGAGCTTGCGACCATCGGCCACCCAATGGCCGACCTCGGCTTCAGCGTCATCACCTGGAGGAGCGCGCCGGCCGAGTATGGCGGCGTCCTCGGCCTCGATCTCGCCGCACTCGGCATCCCCAACGAGCCAGAGTTCCTCGGCCGCTACTACGCGACCCGGCGCAGCGCCGTGACCCCACTGACGCCGTTCCACGTGGCATTCGCCATGTTTCGCTTTGCGGTCATCTTCGAGGGCATCGCCGCACGCGCGCGCGCAGGCACAGCCGCCGGCGCCGACGCAGCAAAGGTAGGCGACCTATCGATCGCCTTCGCCCGCCGCGGCATGGAAGCAACCTCAAACACCTAACCAACCGTTGTAACAAGCCACAACGAGCCGTCATGGCGAGCCACAACAAGACGTCATTACGACCCAAAATGAGCCGTCATTGCGAGCCGGCTCCGGCGTGGCAATCCAGGGCCGCAAGCACCAAATCCGCGCCCGTGACCCTGGCTCGCTCCTAGCAATAACCCCGCATCGCTGCCTTACTTCCCGTGCACCTCGACCTTCTTCCGTTCAGCCTCGTTCATCTGCTTGACGGTCGCACTTTGGTCGTGCGCAGCAGTAGTCTGTCCGGTTGTAGCCGCAGGTGCCGCATTAGGCACCGACGCCTGCTCCGGCCCACGGCTCGGCCGTGCCTTGGCAGCACTGCCCGGCCCCGCCGGCCTGCTGGTTTGCGCGGCCACCGGGAGGCCCGCCGCCATCATGACGGCAAGGCAGGCAATCGCGATCCGCATGCTCCCGCCCCCCTACACCGAAAGTTGATCGCGGATCGGCAGCGCGCGAATACGCTTGCCGGTCGCGGCAAAGATCGCGTTGCACAGCGCCGGCGCGAACGGCGGCACGCCCGGCTCGCCCACCCCGCTCGGCGGCGTCCCAGCAGTCGCGGGCACGATGTAGGTGTTGGTCACACCAGGCGCCTCATCGATCCGCACCACCGGGTAGTCGTCGTAGTTGCTCTGCTGCACCCGGCCGTTCTTGAAGCTGATCTCGCTCAGCTTGGCCAGGCTCAGCCCCATGATCGCCGCCCCCTCCATTTGCGACTGGATGCGCTCGGGGTTCACGAACGTGCCGCAGTCGATCGCCGTGTCCACCCGCGGCACGCTGAGCACGCCCTTGGCGTCCACCGCCACCTCCACGACGGTCGCGACATAGCTGACGAAGCTGCGGTGCACCGCAATCCCCATGCCATGTCCCGGCGGCAACTGCCGTCCCCAGCCCGCCTTCTCCGCCACAAGCTCGACAACGCGCCGCAGCCGCCCCGTATCGATCGGATAATCCGCCACCGGCTCGCCGTAGTTCCACGGCTTCTCGACCGACGGGCTGAACGCCACGATCCGCGCCGGCCCAATCAGCTCGAGCAGCACCTCCTTCGGGTCGCGCCCGGTCGCATGCGCGATCTCGCCCACCATCGACTGCACTGCAAAGCCGTGCGGGATGTTCGACACCGACCGGAACCAGCCGATGCGGGTGTGGGCCGCCGCCTCCGGGTTCTCGCAGCGCACGTTGGCGATATCGAACGGCATGTCGATGAAGCCCATGCCCTGTTCGAGCGCCGCCTCGTGCTTGGGGTCGGGAGCAAAGGTAGAGAAGATCGTCGGCGCGGCGCTGCGATGCCGCCAGGCTACCACCTTGCCAGATTTGTCCAGCCCCGCCTCGATCCGCTCAGCCGACACGGTATGGTAGAAGTCGTGCTGGACATCGTCCTCGCGCGTCCACTGCACCCGGACCGGCGCCTTCAGCTCACGGGCGAGCAACGCAGCCTCCAGCACGAAGTCGCACTTGGATTTCCGGCCGAATCCGCCGCCGAGCAAGGTGGTGTTCACCTTTACCTTGTCGCCGGATATCTCCAGCGTCTTCGCCAGGTCCTCCCGCGTGCCACCCGGACTCTGCACGGGTGCCCAAACCTCGATCGCGCCGTCGGTCCACTGCGCGGTCGCCACCGGCGGTTCCATGCTCACGTGCGCGAGGTGGGGTAGGTAATATTCCCCGACGACCACCTTGTCCGCGGCCTTCATAGCGCCTTCGGGGTCTCCGTCATTGCGCACGACCAAACCCGGTGCGCGAACGGCGGCCTCCAACTGCTTGCGATAGTCGGCGCTGTCGTAGTTCGCATTGGCGCCGTCGTCCCAGGTGACCTTGAGCGCATTGCGGCCCTTGATCGCCGCGCCAGTGTTGCGCGCGACGACGGCAACGCCGCCGACCGGCTGGAACTTCGCCGGCCAGGGCCAGCCGCGCACCTCCAGCACGCGCTCGACGCCAGGCACCTTCATCGCCTCGTCTGCGTCGAACGACACCAGCTTGCCGCCGACCACCGGCGGGCGCGCGATCACGACGTATTTCATGCCCGGCAGCCGTACGTCGGCACCGTAGCCCGCCTTGCCCATGGTGATGTCGCGCAGGTCGGTGATGCTGACCGCACCCTTGCCGATATAGCGGAACTCCTTGGGGTCCTTCAGCCGCAACTCGTCGGTGGCCGGCACCGGCAGCGCAGCGGCGTCGTTGGCGAGATCGCCGAAACCGAGCCGCCGGCCAGAGCCGTCATGCACCACCTCGTGCACGCCGGCGTGCACCTCGGAGACCGGCACCTTCCAACGCTGGGCGGCCGCTGCCTCCAGCATGGTGCGCGCGGACGCGCCAACCTGACGCATCGGAATCAAATAATGCCGCGTGCTGCGCGAGCCGTCGGTGTCCTGGTTGCCGTACTTCGCCTCGTCGCCAACGGCCTGCACGATGCGCACCCGCGCCCAGTCGGCCCCCATCTCGTCGGCGACGACCATCGGCAGGCTGGTGCGGATGCCGGTGCCCATTTCGGAGCGGTGCGCGACGATGGTGACGACCCCGTCCGGCGCGATCGACACGAACACGCGCGGGTCGTTCACCGTGCCATGCGGCATGCCGGACGCGCCCGTGGCATATGCCGCCATGGCCGGGCTGGGCGCCAGCAGCGGAACCGCAAGCACCAGGCCGCCGAGCGCCGCAGCACCCTTGAGCAGCCCGCGCCGGCTCACGTTCTCGATACGGGGTTGCATCTGAATATGGGTCATGGCGCTAGGTCCCCGTCGCTGCAACGCGGATGGCCGCCTCGATGCGCTGGTAACAGCCGCAACGACAGATGTTGCCCGCCATGCCGCTGCGGATCTCGTCGTCGGATGGGTTCTTGGTCTCGGACAGCAACGCCGCCGCTTGCATGATCTGACCCGCCTGGCAGAAACCGCACTGCGGCACGTTGACCTCGCGCCAGGCCTTCTGCACCGGATGGTCGCCCGCGGGATGCAGGCCCTCGATGGTCACGACGTCCTGGCCGTCCACATCGGACACCGCCGTGATGCACGACCGCGCCGCGCCGCCCGCGACATGCACCGTGCACGCTCCGCAAAGCGCCTGACCGCAACCGAACTTCGTGCCCGTCAAACCCAACTCATCGCGCAAGAACCACAGCAGCGGCAGCGACGGATCACCGTCCCAGCTCCGTGCCTCGCCGTTGACCTTCAGGGTGATCATGGTTGAAGTCTCCTTTAAGTGGCCGCCCTCTGTATCGTCAGCAGCCTGGTTTCGACAGTTCAAGCATCCAAGAACATAGCCAACATCAATTCACAGTACCAACGGTCTGTTGGTCGTCGCGGCCCAGGATCACCAGCCGGGCCCGGCTGGTGAAATCCTTCAGCTCCTGCCCGCCCATACGAAACAAACTACGATCGAGCGTCAAATGTCGGCTGGGCGTCGTCTTGTCGCAGTGCTCGTTGATGAACAGGCCCCCGACCGGCTCCTGATCCGCCGCCGGCTTCTGGCTGACGCAGGTCCAATCCGCGTCGCCAAAGCGGGCTTTGATCTGCTCGCCGAACAGGAACGCCTTCTTGCGCAGATACAGCCGCGCCGCCGGGTCGGTCTCGATCACCATGCCCCGGAGCTGATCGTCGTCGCCGATCAGCGCGGTCAGCAACACGGGATGGCCGCCGACCTTGGTGCCCTCATACAAGCCGTTGACCTTCGCGAGCGGATTCGCCGCCTCGTCATACTGAAAGCGGACAGCGTGCCATCCGGACGCCTCGGCCGGGCATTGCCGGTAGCCATGCCAATTCTCCAGCTTGTGCCCGGCGCTCCCGGCACAAACGAAGCCCAAATAGCCCGCAAGCGGCATCTCGTTCACGTTCATCCCAACGCGGAACTCGCGCAGGTCGTTATCCACTGCTGGCACCGTTGCGGCGCTGGCCGGCAATGCCGTGGCGAACACGGCGAGCAGGGCGGCGGCGATGCGGCACGCCAAGATACCGCGCATATTCATCCTCCCTGCTTGCCCGGCTGCGCGCTCTCGGCCGTCGGCGCCACCTTGTAGATGTTGCAAACCCGCGAGCCCTCGCCGAAAAAGGCGGTACACTCGGCAAGGTTCGGCTCGCCTCGGCCCTTGACTTCGGCAATCACATAGTCCGCAACCGTGCCGACCTCACTCGGGCGCAGGAAGATGTTGGCCTCGACCGGGACATCCTTCCCCAGCTCCTGTCGTCCCAGGCCATAGCACGGATGCTCCTCGCCGTCGTAGGCGCTGCGTTGGAAATACGGCATGCCCGTGCCAGGCCGGCCGCAAGTCACAGTCTCGATGATCTGGTCGCGGTCAAGCTGCGTCGCGCGCAACGACAGCGCGTCGCCGCCATATCCGCCGCCGCCGCCGCCATGCCACTTGTGGCATCCGACGCAGTTGGCCCGCTGGAAAATGCGCTTGCCTTCGTCCACCGGCCCGTGCGGCGAGACTTGGGCATGAACGCGGGTATACGGCATAGCGCCTAAGCCAAGGGCGCCGACAACAAAGATGGCGAGTATCGCACGCATGGCGACTGGGTCTCCAGAAGCAACGGGTCCCGCCGACCAGGCGGGACCCGCAATCAAATCAGACAGTCAAATCAAAGCGCGAACACATAGAGCATCGAGCTCGGCGCAACCGTCTTCAGCTCCGGCGTCCCCTCGATGAACCACTTGTCCCAGGCGCCGCCAAGCCCGACCAGGATGGCAAGATACTGCTTGCCGTCGACCGTGAACGTCATCGGCGGCGCGTTCACCCCCGACCCGGTGTTGAACGACCACAGCTTCTCCAGCGACTTCGCGTCCAGCGCCATCACCTGCCCCGAAGGCTCACCGGCGAACACCAGATCCGGCGTCGCCAGCAACCCGCCCAGCATCGGGAACGGCGTCTCCAGCTTGCCCACCACCTTGCCGGTGGTGACGTCGATCGAGGTGACGCTGCCGGTGATCCGCTGATGCTCGCTCGGCCCGCCGCCAGTATACATCTC
>CAXTJW010000082.1:0-11906 GCA_964244305.1 uncultured Acetobacteraceae bacterium | reverse complement strand
CTGGTGACGGGCCGGGTCTGGCAGGGCAGCGCGTTCGGCGGCGCACGCGGGCGCACGGATGTGCCGCGCATCGTCGATTGGTATATGGAGGGCAAGATCAACATCGACGACCTGATCACCCATGTGCTGCCGCTCGAGCAGATCAATGAGGGGTTCGACCTCATGACCCGCGGCGAGAGCATACGCAGCGTCGTCGTATACTAAGCCATACCGCCCGGAGTGCGGCTGTTGGTGAAGCAACCGTCGAAGGGCGGCTTTATGTAAAGCAACCGCCGAAGGGCGGTTAGGCCGGACGCTCCTTGGGCTTATCGACCTCGCAGCGCCATCCAGCCAGGCGGTAGCGTGGATGCTCCAGCACCCATTCCTCCGCCACGGTCTGCGCCTTCATGGTGCACTCCATGGCGCTGCCGACGGCCTCCCGCACCTCTCGCCGCTCCATGCACTTGTCCGGTTCGTTCGACAAACAATAGACAAGGACTAATTCGATCATGGCTACCCCTTTTGACGGATCCATACAGCCAACGTCAGTCCATGCAACAATGATGCTCATACGGACGGTTGCAATACTCACGATCGCGTCTGCGGCCCTCCCTGCCCGAGCCGAGGAACCAACGGCCGAAGACACCAGGCCGCTCAGCCCGGCGCAGGTTGCGCTGTTCGAGACGCCGCATCTCCGCAATGTCGAACATGCCGAGACGCTCGACTACGGCTTCGTCCGCGACGGCGCCGCCGGGTTCGCCGACAAGATCGCGATCCATGTTCGCAAGGTAAATTCGGACGGGACCAAAAGCCTCAGCTTCGATTACTTGACCGGTGACCATCAAATCAGCTTTCCCGAGCTCGACAACTTCAGCGGCAATCCATTGCTCATGCTCACGCTGGAGCGCGACGTCGCCGAGATGAAGGAGCAGGTCGGGCTGTCGGCCTCATACTTTCGCAACAAGATCCGTGAGGCGTTCGTGACCAAGGCGACGATCACCGATGCGACCTTCACCCTGAATGGCGCCGCTGTGCCATCGCGGGAAGTCATCGTGCGCCCGTTCGAGGGCGACCAGCGGCTGGAGCGCATTCCATCGCTACAGGCAAAGAGCTATACGTTCGTGCTTGCCGATAGCGTGCCGGGAACAATCGCCGAAATCAGGATCGGCGTGCCGGCCGACGTTGCGATGGCGGCGCCCGCGTTCAATCAGCGTACCGTTTTCACCGGGGTGGAACCATGATCCGTGCGTTGCTGCTCGCCGCATTCGGCGCTGCGCTGAGCATTCAAGCGGCTCGTGCCCAGGTCCGCCATCCCGCTAACGACTACCCGACCGCGACCCGCGCCGACTACGTGATCGGCTGCATGGCTGCGAGCGGGTTCAAACGGGAGTACTTGGAGCGCTGCGCCTGCGGCATCGACACCATTGCCGACATAATGTCGTTCGAGGACTACGATCAGGCCGACACGATCCTGCGCATGCAGCAGGGCGGGCTAGGTGACCGCGGCGCGATGTTCCGCGACACCCCGATCGCGAAGGAGCGCACGGAGCAGCTACGCCGGGCACAGGCGGAGGTGGCGTTGCAATGCAAGTAACGGGGTGCAGTGCAAGTAGCCTCAGCTTCGCCCGGCGTTGAGGGGAAAGTCCTGGTGGAACTTCGCCTGCGTGCTGTCCAGCACGTCCACCCGTATGGGGCCGGGCCCCTGCGGCACGAAGCCGAAGGTGATAACCGGGTCCTCGCTCAATGAGATGTCGGCGTCGACGCTCAGCACCATCGTGTCGCCGTAGCGCACCATAACGTCCTGGAT
The DNA here is from genome assembly GCA_964244305.1 of uncultured Acetobacteraceae bacterium. Taxonomy (GTDB): domain Bacteria; phylum Pseudomonadota; class Alphaproteobacteria; order Acetobacterales; family Acetobacteraceae; genus CAHJXG01. The sequence continues at coordinate 10,120 of CAXTJW010000082.1, read as the reverse complement.
GTAGCGCGGCGGCACGAAATTATGGGTGAGCTGGTCGACTTGCATGCCGTTGTTGTTCGGATGGCTGATCAAAAGCTGTGCATTCGTCGGCTCGCCGTCGTGCAGTATCTGTTCCTCGCCGTCGAGTCGCAGGCGCATCTGGCCGAGGCGCGACATGGCGAGCTGCGGGTCCTTGGTCGACGGTGCCGAGCAGCCGCCCGCCGCCTTCACATAGCGTTCGCTGGCGAATAGCCGCCCGTCCTCGGTTTCGGCGACGGCGTGCACCAGGGAATACTGGTCCACACGGACACGCGTCTTCAGCCTGCGCGGATCGGCGGCCGGGCCGAACTTGAAGGTGCCCGCGAGCGGCGACGGGTTGCCGTCCACCAGCAGCCATATCGCCTTCACCCTGCCCCCTCCTGTTCCTCCGCGAGCCGACAGTGTGACGGAGATCGGCACCACGGACGCGTCCTGGGCACGGGCGGGTGCATCGAGCGTGATCACGCCGGTCCCGTCCGTGACGACCCGGTCGCCGAACACGGCGTGCTTGAGGTCGGTCCAGCGCTCGGCACGTGCGTCCGGGTCCTCCTCCGCCAAAGCCGGAACGGCCGCGCATAGCGTCAGGCCCAATGCGATCGCGACTGCCTTCACTTGACCAATCCCCCTATAAACGCCGGTGTGACCCCGGCCTATTCCCACTCGAGCTCCTTGAACGCGCTCGTCACGTTGCGGCCGTTGTAGTCGTCGAACAGCAGCCAGTGATCGCGCTCCGCCAACCCGACCGTCGCCACCGCCTGTTCGATGTCGCCGCCATGGGCGATTATGGCACGGATATCGCGCACGATGCCGCCTAAATAACGCTCCTGCGCCGCGGCTGCCGACGGCCATTCCACAAGTGCCGGCCCATGGCCCGGCACCGCATGCATCGCCGGCGACGCCCGCAGCGCCGTGGTCTGCCCCAACCAGCCCAGTATGCTGCCGTCCAGCGCCGGAACCCGGTCCACGAACAGCAGGTCGCCCAGCCAAAGCGTGCCGGTCGCCTCGTCCAGGATCGACAGGTCGTTGTCGGTGTGCGCCGTCGGATGCGCATGCAGCCGCAAGCTGCGGCCGCCGAGGTCGAGCGTCGCATCGTCGGCGACGAACAGGTTCGGCTTGGCGTAGTCGCCGGCCTCCTCAATGCCCAGAAGGTCGGCCAGGCTGTTGCGGTAGAACTCGCCGCGCTGCACCAGCATGCCCTCCATGCGGGCGTGGCCGACGAACACCGGCTTATCCTCCGCGAAGGCGATGGCGCCGAAAACGTGGTCCGGATGCATGTGCGTCATCACGACGTAGCGGATCGGCAGGCCGGTCCGCTGGCGTATGCTGGCGCGCAACCGCTCGCCGTCCGCGCGGCTGCCGCCCGGGTCCATCACGGCGACGGCGGTGTTGCCCACGATGAAGCCGATATTGGCGATGCCGTCCTGGTTTTCGACGGTTGCGTCCTCGTGCACGCCGGGCCGGACATGGATGCCGGGTGCCACCTCCATCATCGCGAACGGCAGAACCGGGACAGGCGCGGCAAGGACGCGGGCGGGACGCAGCGCCGCGAAGGTTGCGAGCAGCAGCGCGTCCCGGCGGTTCATCTCACCAATGCTGCGGTGCGGATGCGCCGGTAAACCAGGGCAGGCGCGTCGGCCGCAGCGGCCTCCGCCTCGGCCGCCGCCACCGCATCGGCCATCATGAAGTGCGAGGGCGACAGCGCGCAGGCCGGGTCGGTCGCGGCGGCGTCGCCGGTCAGGGCAAACGCCTGGCAGCGGCAGCCGCCCCAATCGACCTCGCGCTGATCGCAGGACCGGCAGGGCTCCGGCATCCAGGCGGTGCCGCGGAACCGTGCGAAGCCGGGATCGTCGCGCCATACCGCCCCGAGCGACGTCGTGCGCACGGACGGCCACTGAAAGCCCGACAAGGTCTCCGCCGCGTGGCAGGGCAGCGCCAGCCCGGCCGGGGTGATGTTGATGATCCGCCGCGCCCAGCCGCCCATGCAGGCCTTCGGGCGTGCGGCATAGTAATCCGGCACGACATAATCGACGGTGATGCGCCCGCGCAGCTCGGCACGGGCCTGGGCGACGGACGCATTCGCCTGCTCCAACTGCGCCCGGCTCGGCATCAGCGCGGCACGGTTGACCAGGCCCCAGCCGTAGTACTGCACATGCGCGACCTCGATCCGGCTGGCGCCGAGCTCCTGGCCGAGCGCCAGCATCTCCGGCAGGCGGTCGAGGTTCTGCCGATGCACCACGAAATTTGCCGTGAGCGGCAGCCCGGCCTCGCGGATTTGCCGCGCCACAACCAGCTTGCGTGCATGGCCGTTGCGGTAGCCGCCCATACGGTCCGCCTGCGTCGCGTCCGCGTCCTGAAAACTAAGCTGCACATGGTCCAGCCCGGCATCGGCAAGGGCCGCAAGCGAGGCCGCGTCCAGCATGACGCCGGAGGTGATCAGGTTGCTATACAACCCGCATGCCGCCGCGTGCCGGACGAGTTCCAGCAGGTCCTTGCGCGCTGTCGGCTCGCCGCCGGAGAAGTGTATCTGCAACACGCCCAATGCGGCCGCCTCGTCCAGCACGCGCAGCCAGGTCGCGGTGTCGAGCTCCGCGGCGGCGCGTTCGAGTTCGAGCGGGTTGGCGCAGTACGGGCACTGCAGCGGACATCGATGCGTCAGCTCGGCCAGCAGCGCCAATGGCGGCTCGACGGGCGTTTCGGGCATGATCGGCAGCAGTGCATTCATAGCCGGATCGCTCCTTTGTCCGCCAAATCCCGCAGCATGGCCTCGACGTCCGCGGCGATCGCCTTGCGCGGCGCCGCGAACCGTGCGGCCAGCGCGTCGACGATGTCCGGCACGCTCCGGGCGCCGTCGACGAGTTTCAACACCTCGACCGCGGGTTCGTCCAGCAGAAACAGCCGCTCTGGCGCCAGCACGACCCAGGCGTCGCGCACGGCGTCGTGCCGCAGCCGGAAGCCGCGGTTGAAGGCCGGCACCGACGCTGCGGCCGTTTCGGTCATTGCGTGGGCACGAACGCCCCCGGCGGCACGCGGCCGGGCTCGACATAGGCGTAGTGCAACGCGTCCAATTGCGACCACAGCACGTCGCATTTGAAGCGCAGGGCGGCCAATACCTGCTCCTGCTGTTGCCGGGTGGTGGCGTGCTCGTCGATGTAGGCCAGGGCGAAATCGACATCCTTCGGCGCCTGGGTCAGCCGCGGCGCAAAATAGGCGAGGGTGTCCTTGGTGACGAAATCGTAGTTGGCCAGCATGCCCGACACGCGCTCGGCGATGATGGTTGGCGAGAACATCTCTGTCAGCGACGAGGCGACGGCCTCGAGAATGCTGCGGTCCCGCACGAATGCCACGTAGGCATCGACCGCAAAACGCGTGCCCGGCAGGATGCCGTCGGTCGTCTCGACATAATCGCGGTCGAGCCCAACGCCCTCCGCCAGCTTCAGCCAGCGCGCCACGCCGCCCAGGCCCGGCCCGGTGCCATCATGGTCGTCGAGGCGGCTGCGCCAGGCGCGGCGCAGGTCGGCAGTGGGCAAACGCGCCAGCAAGGTGGCGTCCTTCGCCGGGATACGGCTCTGATAGTAATAGCGGTTGAGCGCCCAGGCCTGCACCTGCCCGCGCGTCAGCCTGCCGTCGTGCAGCATGCGATGGAACGGGTGATGGATGTGGTAGCGCTCGTCGCCGATCGCGCTGAGCGCCGCCCGCAGGTCGGACGGAGATAGAATGCGGTTGCTCACAGGGTCAGCTCCATGCCGTCATAGGCCACGCTCCAACCCGCCGCCTCGACCTCTGCACGCTCGGGCGAGTCGTCCAGCAGGATCGGGTTCGAGTTGTTGATATGCAGCAACACTCGCCGCCGCACGTCGATGTCCTCGAACGCCGCAAGCGTGCCGTCGGGACCGGACACGCTCATATGCCCCATGCGCAGCCCGGACTTTGGGCCTAACCCGGCGCGGATCATCTCGTCATCCGACCACAGCGTGCCGTCGAAAAACACCGCATCGGCGCCGTGCAGCCTGGTAGCGAGCGCCGGAGTCATTGCGGCGCAGCTCGGGACATAGAACAGCGTGGCATGCCCATCGGAGACGGCGGCGCCGACGGTCTGGTCGGTTTCCTGCAGCGCCGGCGTCCGGTCCGGCTGCTCGAGATACAATGGGATTTTCCCCGGGACAGTGAACAGCGTCACCGTCAAACCGGTGGGACGGCCGTCCGGCAGGCGCACGGCGCAGGGTACGTCGAGCATTATAGGCTGCCGCGCGACGATCGCGCGCGACAGCACCTCGAAAATAGGATTGTCGTCGAGCACCGCGTGCACCGCTGGCGTGGTCAGGACCGTGAAGGCCTGCCGTTCCCGCAACGTCAGCAACCCGGCGATCGCGTCGACGTCGCCATTGGTGAGCACGACCGCAGCAATAGGCGTCGAACGCAGGCCCGCATTGGGCTGTAGCACCGGCGTCTGCTCGATTTGCTGACGAAGGTCGGGGGAGGCGTTTAACAACGCCCAATTCTGGCCGTCGGCGCTAATTGCAAGGGACGCCTGCGTACGCGGGCGAGCAGACGGGTCGCCGGAGCGGGCGCGTCGGCAGGGTTCAGCGTTGGAATTCCATTGCGGAAACGCGCCACCGGCAGCGGCGCCAAGCACGACTACACGCATAGTGCGGTCAGGCGGCACATTCCCCTGCTAGACCCAAGGCGAGGTGCAGGATGCACCAGCCTCGAGGCCTAGCAAGGGTGTGCACTTACTTCTTCAGGTCAGCGCAGGCGTAGGAGTTGATCTCGGCGCCGAGAGCAATCTCGACAATCTTCGGGGTCTTCCAGGCCATAATATCCTCCAGTTTCTATTTTAGCGAAATCCAGACTAGGAGTCTGACCGAACCCAAGTCAAGCAGCAGCGCCGCTATAAAATCGTCATTCATCGCGCAACATCACGGTTTCGTGTTGCAGTCACGGCGGAAATGCATCCGGTGCAGACCGTTATGTCCGAAACGCTATCTGGAGGAAACAAATGCTTCATCGTCTTAACGCCGCAGTCGGGCTGTCGGCTATTTGCATTGCGTTGCTCGCGGTTCCAACCGTCGCCGCCGCTGGCCCTTGTTCCGATCAGATCGCCGAACTCGGCCGCACGCTGGCGCAGAGCCCGAGCCTCGGCCCGGTTACCACGGGCACCCTGACCGGATCGAACCCAGGCAGCGCCCCATCGGCGACCGGTGCGCAACCGGGCGCGCCCTCGACCGTGGGCACCTCCGCCGACAACCGCGTCGGCGGCACGGTTGGCACCAAGGAGGCGAACGCCGTGGTCGGCAACAACATCGCCACGTCGTCGCAGGACGTGCGGCGGCAGCAGGAGGGCCTGCCCACGGCCGCCGCGGTCGCCTCCGCCAACGCGGGCAAGTCGATCGAGACCACGCCGGGCCAGGGCAGCAATGCCATGCCGAACGACCGCATGTCGCAGGCCAAAATGGAGCTGGAGAAGGCCCGCGAGCTAGATCAGAAAGACGACCCTTCTTGCCGCGGCTCGATCGACCGCACCCGGCAGATCATGGGCTAACGGGCGCAAAGCCCACCCCGCCGCCGTGTCATGAACATGGCGGCGGACGTCCTGGGCAGCGCTACCGTCGCGCCTCATGGATACAAGCCGCGCAGGTCAAGGCGCTCATTTCGGTGACGAATTTGCGGCGTATCGCGCGGCCGAAATCGTCAAAGTTCTCGGCCGGCACCAGAAAAGCATTGGGTCCGCCAATCAGATGGTCGCGATACCAGCCTTCGAGCGTCGCCGCCTCGTCGCCCTCCAGGATCGGCAGGCCGTTGAGCGTGACACCGGTCGCGGCGATCTCGTCCCGCACCTGATCGACCGTCTCCAGCGGGTTGCAGTTGTCGCGCCCGTCGCCGGACACGTCGATCACCACGCGCTCGGCCGGCGCTGGCAACTGCGTCAGTAGCTTGTCGGCAATGCTGCGCAGCATCACCGACATGCAGGTGAACCCATTGCTCGCCCGGCGCAGGCGACGGACGCGGCCAGCGAACTTCTGCACATCCGCGCCGCTGGTCAGCAGCGTCCAAGGCAGTGAGAGCGTCGGCCGGTTGGACCATTGCACCAGCGCGAGCAGCATCGCCTGGTGCGGCCCCGCCAGCACGCTCGCCTGCACTTCGCGGGCTTCGAGCGCGCGGGCGATGCCGTCCATCTGCAGCGTGAACCGCGCGTCGTCGACGGACTCCGACACGTCGACGGCCATCACCAGCGCCAGATCGACCCGCTCCGTTTGCGCCGCCGCCGGCACCACCAGCATGGCAAACAGGCCCAGGATTGCGAACCGAGCGACGCTCACCGCTCTGCGAGGTCCAAGTTGCGCATGCTGTCGAGCCCGGTGGCATCATCGAACCCGATGACGTTGCGCAGCGACGCGCCGTGCACGTCCGCACGGGCCAGCGCCGCTCCGGTCAAGTTCGCGCCATCCAGCCGCGCCCCGGCCAGGTCCGTGCCCTCCAGGTTCGCCCGGGTCAGGTTGGCGCCGCGCAGGTCGGCGAACGCCAGCCGGATGCCGGACAGGTTTGCGCCCTCCAAGTTGGCGCCCGCCATATGGCAGCCGCTAAGGTCCGAGCGCAGGGCGGCCAGGAACTCCGTCCGCCCCAGCTCGAAATGCGCGTCCGTAAGGTTGGCGCCGGTCCAGTCGCCGTTGCCGAGGTGGGCCAGCAGGTGCGCGCCGGTCAGGTTGGCCTGGCGAAAGCGCGGCGCCTCGATGGCCGGGTTTTCCCCGAGCAGGGTCGAGGCGGCCGGCAGGAACATGCGCGCCCCGGACAGGTCGGCCCTGGAGAAGTCCGCCCCGATGATCGTGGCGCGGTCGAGATCGGCGCCGGCCAGATTGGCGCCGACCAGGCGCGCCCCGGTCAGGTCGGCCGCGAACAGGTTGGCGCCGGCAAGGTTGGCGCCGCTGAGGTCGAGGTCCGCCAGGTCCAGCCGGGACAGGTCCTTGCCGGCCAGGTCGGCCGGATGCGGGCCGCGCAGCACCGCGATCACCTGGCGCACCGTCATCGTCGCGGCAGCCGCCGGCGACGCCGGACCAAGCAACGCCGCGAGCAGCAGTACGAGTGCGAAGGTTCGGGCATAGCCCAATCGAATCATGGCAATAGCCTACTCCGAATTTTCAAAGCGACGCCATCACGGATTTGTCGTCGCAGCCCTGGACAAATCACGCGCCGCCGCACCAGCTAGCCTCTGGCGCAGCTGCCCCAATAGCGTCAGCTTGCGGCGTCTCGAAATGGAGCCCGGATGTTCTACGAAACTGCCCATGGCCACGGCCTGCCGCATGATCCCGTGAAGGCGTTGATCGCGCCGCGTCCGATCGGTTGGATCTGCGCCCTCAGTGCCGCCGGCGAGGTGAACCTCTCGCCCTATTCGTTCTTCAACCAGGTGTCCGACCGCCCGCACATGGTCATGTTCTCCTCGGGCGGACGCAAGGACGCGCTCAGCTTCATCGAGGAGACCGGCGAGTTCACCTGCTCCATCGTCTCGTGGGAGCAGCGCGACGCCATGAATCTCACCTCGGCGCCGCTGCCGCGCGGCCAGAGCGAGTTCGAATATAGCGGTCTCGAGCCGGAGCCTTCGGTGCTGATCCGCCCGCCCCGGGTCCGCGGCGCCCCGGCGGCCCTGGAGTGCCGCCTGGTCAAAACCGTCGAATTGACCCCGCTCGAAGGGGGCGATGCCGCCTATACGATGGCCATCGGCCAAGTAGTCGGCGTGCATATCGACGACCGCGTGCTGCAGAATGGCTACGTCGATACCGTCCTGCTGCAGACGATCAGCCGCGCCGGATATCACGACTACTTCCTGGCCGACCACAAGTTCACCCTGACGCGGCCGACCCGGACATGACAGGCCGCGGCCATTGGCGTTAATAGGTTCCATGATCCCGTCCCTCGTCGCCGCCCATGCGTCGACCGACCAGCCCGGCGCGACATTCCGCGCGCTGGAGGCGGCGCTGGCCGAGACGCCGGGCCACATCTTGTTCACCATCCTGCTGCATGATCTCGACGCCCAGGAGTCTCGGCGCCTGTATAGCAACCATCCCGCCGAATACCCCATCGGCGGCCGCAAGCCCGTGACCGACAGCGCCTGGATGCGCCGAGTGGTGCATAACGGCGAGCCCTGGATCGGCCACGACGCCTACGCCATCCGCGGCGCGTTCTTCGACCACGCCACCGTCCTGGCGCTCGGGTGCGGGAGCGTGCTGAACATGCCGGTCCGCTGGCGGGGCGAGACGCTGGGCACGGTGAACCTGCTGCACCGTGCCGGGCACTATAGCGAGGCGCAAATCCCGCAGGTGGCCCTGCTGGCGCACCTGGCGTTGCCGGGACTGATGGTCAGCAGGAGCTAGTCCCGGGCGCATCAGCCGAACGGCGGCCAAAATAGCTCATCGCTGCCCGTCGGCAGGTGAATGCTGGCGTAGTCCAACGCCAGGATGGTGATGAGGGTCATGGCGACGACGATGGCCATCAGCACGGCCGCACGGGCGTCATTATTCGAGCGCGGGGTTTCGTGCCGGTGCTGATTGCTGAAACTAACGGTTTCAATGGCATCGAGGCAGTCCATGGACGTCTCCCGTTCAGCGTGAAAGCGGCGGTTGGGCGCAATTCCGGACTGGGCGTTCAGCATCGCTGCGCCCTCGACAGGGAGGGGCGGTTCTGGTGGAGTCCGTTCCGAGCCATGCATCGCCGCCGCTCCTTTACGTGGCCGCCAAACGGCCCGCGGCGGCATGTATGCGCGTATCGGCCCCGCCGCGCTGTGACCGGGATCACACCGCATTCTACATCCCACGCGCCGGCCGGAGCGGGGCTGGACCGCCCCCGGCCGGCTCTGGCATCGTCGGACCATGCCCGACCTCCCGCTCCTGTCCGCCTTCGTGGCCGCCGTCGTGGTCCTGATGTTGATCCCAGGGCCGAACGTCGCGCTGATCGTGGCGAACTCGGTCGCATACGGGCCGCGCTATGGCCTGCTCACCGTGGCGGGCACCAGCACGGCCATGGTGCTGCAGTTGGCGCTGACCGGGCTCGGCATGACGGAGGCGCTGGGCACCCTGGGCCATTGGTTCGAGTGGCTGCGCTGGATCGGCGCTGCCTACCTCGTTTGGATCGGCGTGCAGCAATGGCGCGCCGCCCCGGTCGACCTCACGCGCACGGCGCCGCAACCGCGGTCGGCGCGGGCGATCTTCGGCCGCGCTGTGCTGGTGTCGCTGACCAATCCGAAGACGCTGCTGTTCTACGGCGCGTTCTTCCCGCAGTTCATCAGCCCCCGCCAAGGGGTGACGTCGCAGGTCCTGGCGCTATCGGCCCTGTTCCTGGTTCTCGCGATAACCATCGATAGCCTCTGGGCGCTCGCAGCCGGTCGTGCCCGGCGCGCGTTGGCGGTCCGTGGACGCCTGCGCAACCGGATGTCCGGCGGCCTGCTGGTCGGCGCCGGCGTGGGCCTGGCGCTCGCCCGGCCCAAATAGCCTCTAAGCCGCGCGTTTCGCGCGATGACCGGCCGCACCCAGGCGCACCACGATCGGCCGGTGGTCCGACGCCTGCCGCGACAGCGCCTCCGCCCCGGTGCAGATCAGCCCGCGCACCAAGCAACGGTCGATCCGCAGCGGCAGCACGTCGCCCGCGACATGCGTCGGCTCGCGTGGGCCCACGTCGTGGAAACCCGGCAGCAGCGCCGGGCCAACCAGATTGAAGTCGCCCAGCACCGCCGCCCGCGGCGGCAGGCTGTGCGCTATGGTGCGCAGCTGCCGCCGGTTCAGCAGCTGCCCGTGCGACAGATGCACGTTGGCGACCGAGAAGGTGCCGAGGTCGATTACCTGGCACACCCGCTCGAACATCGCGCCGGCCGGCAGGGCGATGACGATCGGCGCCGGCAACGGCACCGGGCTCCACATCGCCAGCCCGTGAATGCGGCCCGGCAACAGCACCCGCGAGTAGCTGCCGCCGATCCGCGCCGGCAGCTCGTCGATGCGATGCGTCGCCTCCTGCATGAGCAGGAGCTGCGGCTGCTCCCGCCGGGCGAGCCGCACGACGTCGTCGAGGCTGGCCCCGGTCAGCCGCAGCAGGTTCCAGCTCACGATCTTGGCGAGCGGCC
>CAXTJW010000081.1:2081-12242 GCA_964244305.1 uncultured Acetobacteraceae bacterium | reverse complement strand
CTCGCTGAGGATGCGGTTCAGCAGCGTGGTCTTGCCGGCACCGAGATAGCCGGTCAGCACGGTGACGGGGACGAGGGTATCGGACATGGAGGTTCCTTAAAGCCGATTTTGTCGACATATAGGCGCGCGCCGCGGCCAACCCCAAGCCCGGCTGCGCACGGTTTCAGGCGGTGCTGGCCTGCTCGTAGTGCGCGAGGCGCCATTCAGCCGGCTCCTGCGCGGCAGCTTCATACCAGGCGTCGACCAATGGATGCGCGCGGACCGCGTCGCAATAGGCGCGTGTGTCGGCGGCGAGCGGCGGCCGATAGGTCAGCAGCCGGGCGACGACGGGCGCGAACATCGCATCGGCGGCGTTGAACCCGGCGCCGAACAGGAACGGGCCGCCGGCGCCGAACTCGGCCCGGGTTTCCCGCCACAGCGCCTCGATTCGCTCGATGTCCGCAAGCGCGGCCGGCGTTTGCCCGGCGCCGGCGGCCGACTTGTTCAGCACCATCGGCATCGCGACCCGCAAGCCTCGGAAGCCCGCATGCATCTCGGCGGAGATGACCCGGGCGCGCGTGCGGGCGGCGCGGTCCGCGGGCCAGAGGCGCGGCTCGATCTCGGCGCAGTACTCGCAAATCGCCAGCGTCTCCCAGACCCGCTGCCCGGCGTGCTCCAGATAGGGCACGAGGCCGCTGGGCGACACCGCCGCGACCGCCGGCGTGCTGCCCTGCCGGCTATCGCCGAGCGGGATCACGATGTCCTCCACGTCCAGCCCGGCCAGGCGCACGGCCAGCCAGCCGCGCAGGGACCACGACGAGTAGCGGCGGGTGCCGATATACAGGCGGCCATCGGGCATGGGTCGGTCCTTATTGCTGCGGGCCGACGATGCCACGCTTGCCGCGCCGGCGCCAAAGCGCGAAGTTGGGGCCTGGTATGCAGCCCCGCTTGAAAGATTTAGCGATGAACGAGATCAGCCGTCCGAACAACCTCGACGCCTTCTGGATGCCGTTCTCCGCCAACCGGGCGTTCAAGGCCTCGCCCCGCATGCTGGCCCGGGCCGAGGGCATGTTCTACTACACCACCGACGACCGCGAAATCCTGGATGGGACCGCGGGCCTGTGGTGCTCGAATGCGGGCCACGGGCGGCGGGAGATCGTCGAGGCCATCCAGAAGCAGGCCGCCGTGCTCGATTTCGCGCCGACGTTCCAAATGGGCCACCCGCTCGCCTTCCAGGCCGCCGCACGCCTGGCCGAGATCCTGCCGGACGGGCTCGACCGCGTGTTCTTCACCAACTCCGGGTCCGAGAGCGCGGACACGGCGCTGAAGATCGCCCTCGCCTACCACCGCGCGCGCGGCGAGGCACAACGGGTGCGGCTGGTCGGGCGGGAGCGCGGCTACCACGGCGTGGGCTTTGGCGGCATCTCGGTCGGCGGCATCGGCGCGAACCGCAAGCAGTTTGGCGCCTTGCTGCCCTATGCCGACCACCTGCCGCACACCCACGCGCCGGCGCACAATGCTTTCACCAAGGGCGAGCCGGCTTGGGGTGCGCATTTGGCGGATGCGCTGGAGGGTTTGGTCGCGTTGCACGGCGCGGACACGATCGCGGCGGTGATGGTGGAGCCGGTGGCGGGTTCGACCGGGGTGCTGGTGCCGCCGGCGGGGTATTTGCGGCGGCTGCGGGAGCTTTGCACGAAGCACGGTATTTTGTTGATTTTCGACGAGGTGATCACCGGGTTCGGCCGCATGGGCACGAACTTTGGCGCCGAGCGGCTGGGCGTCGTGCCGGATTTGATGACGATGGCCAAGGGGCTGACCAATGCGGCCGTGCCGATGGGCGCGGTTGCGGCGAGCGAGGCGATCTATTCCGCGATTGTGGACGGGTCGCCGGCGGGGATCGAGCTGTTCCATGGCTATACGTACTCCGGCCATCCGCTGGCGTCGGCGGCGGCGATCGCGACGATGGATTTGCAGCGGGCGGAGGACCTGCCCGGCCGGGCGCTGGCGATGGAGCCGTATTGGGAGGAGGCGGTGCACAGCCTGCGTGGGCTGCCGAACGTGGTGGATATTCGCAATGCCGGGCTGATTGCGGGCGTTGAGCTGCAGGGGCGCGCGGGGCTGCCGACGGACCGGGCGGTCCGGGTGTTCCAGCGGTGTTTTGACGCCGGGCTGCTGATCCGGACGACGGGGGATATCGTGGCGCTGAGCCCACCGCTGATTATCGAGCGGCCGCAGGTGGACCGGATTGTGGAGACGCTTTCGGATGCGATACGGGCGGAGGCGGCTTAGAAGAATTCGATTGATCATGTCTATTGTGCAGACGCTTAGTCAGATCGTTTTTAGCGGTGGAAGTATGATGCGCTTGTTAGCCCAACCAATTCAGGCCCATATTGAATGTTCCCTGACTGTTGTGAACGCTTACGACGCGGGATCAATACATTCTGGCTACACTCGCGCTATGAAGCGGGGCGAGCTGACGGGCAGATAAGCTTCGCCGGTTTCGCCGGCGTGTCGCCAAACGATGTCGAGTAGGCGTTGCATGCTCCAGCCATACTCCGTTGCTCTTAGGAGATGTGTCCCGTCGATGCAGACAAACCTTAGCTCGCCCTTACTATTAAGGCCCGTGATTGCCGCCGGCGAATAGCCATTTATTGCGATAAAGAGACCACGGGTGTCAGCGGTCTTTCCCTGCATCTTGTAGATAAAAGCGCCAAACTCGGCTCCACTAACGGGATCCTTGACCCACTTGGCCTCAACGAGATGCGTCCGTCCCGTCCAACTGAAAGAGCCGTCAATTTGCTCTCCAAGGGTCCTAAACGAACCACGCGAACCCAAGCCCTCAAACGCCAGGAAATCACCTAAGAAGCTTTCCAGCGCGAAACCGCGCTGCTGAGTATCGAACGTTCCAGTCAGGTCTAGAAGTCGCTGTTTGAAGGTGTCACGGGCGGCCGCTTTCGCCGCCCCTGCCTTGTCCGTCTCGCGCTGCGCTTGCTCGAACTCTCGCCGTCGGTTTGCCCGCTTCTCCGCTGCGGCGCGACTGTCGTCCTGCCGCTCCTTCTTCAATACTCCAATGGCACTCAATCCTTCAGGTTTTTTGACACTGAATGTATCGCGGCAGAATTCATCGACCATCTGCGCCACTAATCGATCATCATCCGGCTGACCGGTGCGGATCTCCTCGAGAACTTCCTGCGCTACAATTCGCTTTGGTGCAGATGCCCATCGGCCCTTTCGACCCTCTGCACGTCTACGGGCGGCATCCAAACGAGTTCGCGCTAGGCCGCTGTTGACCACAAAACTGTCAAGCTGCGTATGATACTCAAAGCACTCCGCAAGAGCATCCTCCAAAGGCTTAAAAATATGATGACTGGCTGGCATAAGACGTTGCCCTCAGAGCATTGAAACCATATGGTTTACAGATTTTATTACTTGTTGTCGATAATCCTCCTTAACCTGCACGCGATGATTGTTTATAGTCTGCTTACCCGATTTCAGTTGTGAAAACGGAAGGCCTTTTGCAAATGCGACCACACCCGTGGTCTGAAAGTCTCGTATTTCCGCAGTTCCGTTCGTGATCGTTCCAAACGTAAACAGGTGTGGATGAGTCGCGAGTAACGCGCTGATGTCATGATCGATTGCGATGAGGACTGCGGCATACGCCGATGCTGGACCCATGTATTGAGTGATCCGATTTTTTGCAATCAGATGAACCTGAGGAAGATTTCGGCCAGCACGCTCAAGCTTTGTATTGAATGCATATGTCGCGTAGATCGGAGACGGCAAACTCAGCCCATAGACAAGCGATAGTGCGTTTTGAACCGCACGCCGAGACGAGTCATCAGCCATGACCGGGAACACTAACCGGTCCGCTGCGGCGAGCGCTATCTGCGTGTATATCGAAAAGCTAGGATTGCAGTCTATGAAGATGGTATCGTAAGCGCTTTCTAACGGACTCAAAAAGTCGTTTAACCAGTCAACGACAGCAATCCACGTGTCTGTCCCCGGTATCTGAGTATTAGAGAGTGTGTTGATTGCGTTTGATTGTAGTTCAAGTAGGGGATCTCCGCAGACTAGATCAACATTCTGTGGAACAGCAGCATTAACATTGGAAGGCTTCGATATGAAGTCTTGAGGCCGGAACGATGGGACATTATAAGGCGATGGCAGTCTTATTTGGAAATATCCGCCTAGACTGCGCCGGGGCACAGCGCCATGCATCTGAAGGAGCTGCTGACTGCCTTGCCCTGTTAATCCACCAAGCAGCAATTCAGAAAGGTTAGCTTGGGGGCATGCATCGACTACGAGTATCCGATGTTTTCGATGCGTTTCAGCAAAGCGGCAGATTGCCTGGAAGCACAGGCTTGTTTTACCCGTCCCACCTTTATTGTTCCAGAACGCATACCTCAATTGGGAGTCTGAAGTGTCCATTAGAGACTTATATGCGTCCATTTTGGACACGTCAACGTCCAAGATAGACACTGCGATTGCCCTTAAGTGAACGACGGGATCACCTTGGGCTCCGCTACAACGCCATTAAGCTCAAAGTCCGACCGGCTGGGATATGGGCGCAATGATCGCTCGCGCAGCGGTAACGCCCGTGCTGAACGCGGCCTGCAGCAGATAGCCGCCAGTCGGCGCTTCCCAGTCCAGCATCTCGCCCACTGCGAACACGCCAGGCAGCCGACGCAGCATGAAGCCGGCGTCCAACTCCGCAAGCGCCACTCCACCCGCGGACGAAATCGCACGCTCGATGGGCCGGGCGCGAACCAACCGTAATGGCACCACCTTCACCCGTTCCACAAGCGACCCGCCCGCATCGACCTCCCGCACCAGCCCGGCTGCAGCGGGCGCCAGCCCACCCTTGCGCAGCGCATTCGCCAACGACTGCCCATGCCCACCCAAACGCTGCGCCAGTGCCGCCGCACCCAAATCAGGCTGCAAATCCAGCAACACCGTGGCGTTGCCCTCCGCGTCGATGGCGTCCCGCGCCGCGCAGGACGGTCGAGCCCCGGCCGCCATTGGCAGATGCCACGGCAACATCCCACCCAAGTTCATCTGCTGAAATAGGACGCCTCGCGCGCCGGCCAATCCGCGCTGCTCGTGGTTCGCACCAGTGACTCGTTGAGCGGCACCAGCAACGCAGACAGCGGCGGCACCGCGAAGCCCATCAGCGACGGCGCAAGCAGGCCGGAACGGACCTCGATCGCGGTGCGATACCCGCTCGCCACCGTCCACTCGAGCGCGCCGACGCTGTTGATTACCGCGTCGGTGCGACGGATCGCCAATGCACTAAGCGCCGCCTCGAGGTTGGGGTAGGACTGAAACGTCAGTCCCGCCTCTGTCAGGAACTCCGCCCCCGATGAACTCACCGCCGCCGCACACCGCACGCCCGCCAGGTCGTGCAGCGTGACAGGCTGCGCGTCGTCGAGCCGATCGACGGTCAACTGCGCGACGAGGCTTGTGGACAGCAACGAGATGAGCACGAGACTGCCCAGCATCCACACCACCGCGACCGCCCGGCCGGAATGGGTGCGCGGCGTCTTGTCGCCGTAGCCGACCGTCGTCATGGTGACAACTGCCCAATACAGCCCCTCGAACACGGTGCCGATCGCGGTCTCGCTCGATTGGGCTGTGCGCCCGCGGCGCTCGAATACCCAGATCAGCACCCCAGTCACGAGCAACAGCACGAGAACCAACGCGATCAGCACGCCCAGATTGCTTGCGACGGCGCCGTACCGGGACAGAATGGCCGGTAAGCCGCTCCGCCGGGCCATCGCGACCGCGACGCCCGAACGGTGCGACGGATAGCTGAACCCAACTTGCGCGAGGCGGTCGGGCGTAATGGTGATGGCGCCGATCGCGACGTCGAACCGCCCCGCCGCGACGCCATCGATCACGTCCGCCATCGAGGCCACCAAGGTCAGGTCGTAATGCCAATGCCGGTCTTCTGCGACCCGCCGCCAGAGATCGACGCTCGCGCCCCAGAATAGCCCATTCGCATCGCGGGCGGCATAGGGTGCCGCGTCATAAGCAGCGACGTGGAGCATCCGGGCCGGGCCAGGCTCGGCGGCTGACGCGATCGGGAAAGGGAAACTCAGCACTGCCAAGCAAATCAGGATGTAAAACCAGGCCAGCTTCATGGGGCTGCTTACCATCGCGTTGCAGCGCGCAAACAGGCACGTTTCGATGACAACGACCCACGCCCAAGATGGCTGGATCGGGCAGAGCCTTCCTCAAGCGTCGCCTGAACGGAGCATCAACGCAACGACCGAGCTCGCAGCGGCGATGCCCGTGCTGAACGCCGCCTGCAACAGGTAGCCCCCAGTCGGCGCTTCCCAGTCCAGCATCTCGCCCACCACGAACACACCCGGCAGCCGCCGCAGCATGAAGCCGGCATCCAACTCCGCAAGCGCCACTCCGCCTGCGGACGAAATCGCGCGTTCGATCGGCCGGGTGCCCACCAGCCGCAGCCGCACCGCCTTTACCCGTTCCGCAAGCGAGCCGCCGGCATCGACTTCCCGCACCAGCCCCGCCGCGGCGGGAGCCAACCCACCCTTGCGCAGCGCATTCGCCAACGACTGCCCGTGCCCACCCAAACGCTGCGCCAACGCCGCCGCTTCCAAGTCGGGGCGCAAATCCAGCAACAGCGTAGCGCTACCTTCGGCGTCGATGGCGTCCCGCAGCGCCCGGGACAACGCGTAGATCACCCCACCCTCGATCCCGTCCGCGGTCAGCATGGCCTCGCCGCGCACCGTCACGCCGCCAAACGTCGCCGCAATACGCTTCAACGGCTCCCCCGCAAAGCGCTCCCGGAACACCGGCGACCATTCATGCAGAAAACCGCAATTGGCCGGGCGCAGCGCATTCACCACCACGCCGCGGGCGCGCAGCAGTTCGACCCAGCCGCCATCCGAGCCCAGCCGCGGCCAGCTTGCGCCGCCCAACGCCAGCACAGTCGCCGCCGGGCGCACCAGCACCTCGCCCGCCCCCGCCACAAACCGCAGCGCGCCCGTCGCATCCCAGCCGACCCAACGGTGCCCCATGTGGAACCGCACGCCCAACCCGGCCAGCCGCCCAAGCCAAGCCCGCAGCAGCGGCGTCGCCTTGAACGAGTGCGGGAACACCCGGCCGCTGCTGCCCACGAACGTCTCGTGGCCCAGCCCCGCGCACCAGGCCCGCAACGCATCGGGCGGAAACGCCGCGATCGCCGGCTCCAGCACGGACCGCGCCGGGCCGTAACGGTCGAGAAAACGGTTCAAGGGCTCCGAATGCGTGAGGTTCAGCCCGCCGCGTCCGGCCAGTTGGAACTTGCGGCCCACCGACGGCATGCGGTCGTAAACCGCGACCGCCCGGCCCGCCTGCGCCAGCTGCTCCGCCGCCATCAGACCCGCCGGGCCGGCCCCGATGACGGCAACGGGCTCCAAGCCTCCAGCGGTCAATCTTTGAATAGTTCCGCCGGCGACGGCGCCTCCCGCGAGTAGCCCGCCGCACAATAGCCGCCGCCCTGATAACGCTCGCTCACCTCGCTGCCGCTCGTCTTGCCGGCGAGCTGACCCGCGAACCCGTCGGCGCTGTCGCTCGGCGTCCACCCGACCCGCGCGCGCTGGTCGTGCCGCCACCACGTCATGCGCGCGTTGGCCGATACGCCCCACACCACCGAATGACCAACCGGCCCGGCCGATACGCACCGCTCCATCAGCCGGGCGAGGTCCGCATAGGACAGCCACGTCGCCAGCATGCGGTCGTCGCGAGGCTCCGGGAAGCTCGATCCGATGCGGATGTTGACGTTCTCCACGCCGTGCTTGTCCCAATACAGCCGGCCCATCAGCTCGCCGTATGCCTTCGAAAGCCCATAGAAGCTGTCGGGCCGGAAGTCGCAATCCGCGTCCAGCACGGTGGCACGCTCGTGGAAGCCGATGCTGTGATTGCTGCTGGCGAACACGACGCGGGCGCGTTCCCGCCGGGCTGCCTCGTAGACATGATACAGCCCGCGGATGTTCGGGCCGATCACCTCCTCGAACGGCCGGTCGACCGATATGCCGCCCAGATGCAGGATCGCGCCGCAGCCCTCGGCCAGGCGCAGCATCGCGACTCCGTCCTCCAAATCCGCAGCCGTGAAGCGCGCAGCCGGCGGCAACGCGTCCGGAAACGGCGCGATATCCGTCAGGCGCAGCCTCCAGCCGAGGCCGGCAAGATGCTTGGCCAAGATGCGGCCGAGCGCACCGCTCGCGCCGGTCAACAGCACGGGCTTATTGCTCAAATTCTGCTGTTCGCTCATTTCTTGGCGTTCATCCCGAGCGTTATTCGACGACATGCCGGCGCACTGTTTCGCAGGCTTGCCCTCGGGTCAACCTCGCGGCAGGCTCGCGCCATGCAGACCCTGACCCAAGCCGCCGCCGCCCTCGCCGCCGGACGCACCACAGCGCGCGCGCTGACGGACGCGTGCCTCGCCCGCATCGCGGACCCGGCTGGCGAGGGCGCGCGCACCTTCATCGCCGTCTATGCCGAACAGGCGCGGACCAGCGCCGACGCGATGGACAATTTGCGCCGGGCCGGGCGCGCGTCGGGCCCGTATGCAGGGATCCCCATCAGCATCAAGGACCTGTTCGACGTGGCCGGGGAGGCAACCGCGGCCGGCAGCACCGTGCTGGCCGCAGCCAAGCCCGCCAGCGCCCACGCCGCCGTCGTCTCCCGCATGCTGGCCCAGGGCTTCGTGCCGGTGGGCCGCACCAACATGACCGAGTTCGCCTTCTCCGGCCTCGGCCTCAACCCGCATCACGGCACCCCGCGCAGCCCGTGGAAACGCGACCGCGACGGCCAGGGTGGCGCTGTTCCGGGCGGCTACATTCCGGGCGGCAGCAGCTCCGGCGCCGCCGTCTCGGTCGCGGACGGCATGGCACTCGCGGCGCTCGGCACCGACACCGGCGGATCCTGCCGCATCCCGGCCGCGTTCTGCGGCGTGGTCGGCTATAAGCCCACTGCCAGGCGCGTGCCGCTCGCCGGCGTGCTGCCGCTGGCGCCCTCGCTCGACAGCGTGGGGCCGCTCGCGCCGAGCGTGCAGTGCTGCGCCATCGTGGACGCCGTATTGGCCGGACAGACGCCGCGCATGCTCGAAGCGATGCCGTTGCGCGGCCTGCGCCTGGCGGTGCCGGGCAACATGGTGATGGACGGCGTGGATCCCCTGGTGGCGGAGGCGTTCGGCCGCGTGCTCAACCGCCTGGCAACGCTCGGCGTGCGGGTCACGCATTTGCCCATGCCGCAACTCGATCAGATCGCGGAGGCGAACGCCTACGGCGGGCTCGCGCCGGTGGAGGCCTACGCCTGGCACAGCAAGTTGCTCGCCAAGCAGGCGGACGGCTACGACCCACGGGTGCGCAGCCGCATCGAGCGCGGCGCGGCGATGACCGGGTCCGAATTGCTCGCGTTGCAGGCGGCCCGCATCGAGATCCGCGCCAGCATGGACGCCGCCACCGCCCCCTACGACGCGGTCGCGATGCCGACCACACCCATCCTGCCGCCCCGGATCGACGCATTCGGCGACGACGCCGACTACACGCGCATCAACAGCCTCGTGCTCCGCAACCCATCCCTCGCCAACTTCCTCGACCGCTGCAGCATCAGCCTCCCGGCACAACGGCCCGGCGAGGCGCCGGTCGGGTTCATGCTGATGGGCGAGACCGGAGGCGACGACCGGCTGCTCGCCATCGCCGCCGCGGTCGAAGCAACCATCAAGGAATAATGCCGTGCACCGTATACCGCTGCGAACCGTCGTGCTGCTGCTGCTTGCGGCATTGCCTGCCCGGGCGCAGACGGTGCTGGACGCCATCCTCGCCCGCGGCGTCGTCCGCGTCGGCCTGACCGGGGACTATCGGCCGTTCTCGATCAAGGACGGCGCGGGCAAATTCGAGGGATTCGACGTCGACATGGCGGAGAGCCTGGCCAAGGGGCTCGGGGTGAGGCTCGAAATCGTCCCGACTGCCTGGCCTACGCTGATGACTGACCTGCAGGCCCAGAAATACGATATCGGCATGGGCGGCATCTCGGTGACGCTGGACCGGGCCAAGACCGCCTATTTCTCTGCGCCGGTGATGCGGTCCGGCAAGACGCCGATCGCGCGATGCACCGATCAGGCCCGGTTCACCTCGCTCGCCGAGATCGACCAGCCCGGCGTCCGCGTCATCA
>CAXTJW010000081.1:0-1981 GCA_964244305.1 uncultured Acetobacteraceae bacterium | reverse complement strand
CAGGCCCGGTTCACCTCGCTCGCCGAGATCGACCAGCCCGGCGTCCGCGTCATCACCAATCCCGGCGGCACCAACGAGCGCTTTGCCCGAGCCAATATCAAGCAGGCGGAAATCACCGTGTTCGCCGACAATGCCACCATCTTCAATGAGTTGGTGGTCAACCACGCCGACGTCATGATGACCGACGCGATCGAGACCCGGCTGCAGCAACGGCTCCATCCCGAGCTATGCGCTGTCCATCCGGACCATCCGTTCAACTTCTCCGAACTGGCCTACATGCTACCGCAGGACCCGGCGCTGAAAGCTTGGGTCGACCAATGGCTGCATATCCAATCCGAAACCGGCGAGCAGCAGCTTATACTGGCGAAATGGCTGGACTGAACGGTCGTGCCCGGCACCGGGCCGGGCACGAGACCGGGCGCTAAGCGAACTTTACCTTCTCATTGCCGCCGGGATGCGGCGGCTCGCCGGTCAGAACGGCCTTAACATAGCCATACGCATGCACCATCTTGCTATTCGGCGCGTCCCAGTATTCGGCCATTTCGACGTCGACCTTCAGCAGAGCGATGTCCGGATCGTCCTTGCCCTTCGGGAACCACGTCCGCATCGACTCGCCCCAATGCGTCTCGATCGACGCCTTGTCGCGCACCAGCCGCGCCTTGCCGGATAGGCTGACATAGTCCTGCTTGCTGGGATCGGCATAGGTCACGCCAACCCGCTGATCCTGCTGCACTTCGTCGACCTTATGGCTGCTGGCGCGGGTGAAGAACCACAGGACGCCGTCGAAGTCGTTTTGCGCCGCCACCATCGGGCGGGCGCGAAGGTTGTCGTCGTCCTCGGTGGTGAGCATGGCGAAGCTGATGCTCTTCATCATCGCCCACATCTTCTGCGTGGCTTCGGTTTGGCTCGTCTCGGTCATCGGTGTCCCCCGTTATGCAATCACCCCTATCAACCGATCAGGGCCGGGTCGGGTTGCACGAGACACGCAATCACCGTGCGGCATTGCCGGCTTCGCTCAACGGGTCGACGACGAGGGGGCGGGTGATGGAGTGGCCGGCTAGGCTGTCGGTGACCCGGATCGTCCACTGACCGGGCATTGCCGACGATGGCAGCAGGACCGTCCACTCGGCGCCGTTTGCGGCCACCCGCAACACACCCGAGAGTGCCCGGGTCAGGCCACCGTCCGGCTGCAGCAGCTCGATCCGCATGGCGTGCACATCGGCGGAGCTGGGGCCATTGAGGCCGACGCCCCAAGTCACCCGCGCGCCGGCCCGGGCGTGGTCCGGGCCCGAAAGCGTCGGCGCAGGCAGCGGCGCGGCCGATACGGCCAGAATCGTAGGCTCGATCACGTCCAGCTTGACCTCGATCCGATCCAACCACCGGGGCGGCCCTGGTCGCCGCATGTCGTAAACGAAACCAGGCGACGCGAGCTGCACGCCCACGACGCCCGGCGCGCCCCATGGCGTCATGGGCTGCAGCGCGACGATCGTGACCTGTCCGTTCTGGAACACATGCGTATCCACGTTGGCCGCGCGTTGGCCATCGGGGCCGATCAGCCGCACGCGCGGCACGACGCCGGCCTTGGCCAGCACTCCCGCCAGCGCCTCAAGTCCGGCGGCGCTCGACGGTTCGGCGTCCGGGCGCACGACCTGCGGCATCAGTGCCACCGCAGCCAAGGGCGAAGCGGGCCGCCGCCGGCTGTGCTGGTCGAAGACGCCCGGCTCGGTATCGGCCAGCACGGTGCCGCCGCGGGCAGCAAATCGCCCGATCTCCGCGACCTCGGCGTCCGAAAGTGCTAACGCATGCGGCAGCATCAGCACGCGCAGCGCCGCATCCCGCAGCGCGCCATCCTCGACCAAGCCGGACGACAGCCAGCGTGGCGGCACCCCGAGCTCCCCCAAGCGCCCGGCCATCTGCCGCCGGGCGGCGCGCCAGGCGTTGTCGTCCAGCTCGCGCTCGGCATCGCGGTCGGACCACGCCG
>CAXTJW010000080.1:0-12327 GCA_964244305.1 uncultured Acetobacteraceae bacterium | reverse complement strand
AGCGGCGTCAAGCGACGCATACGCGGTTCGACTCAAGCTTCGAGAATGCGGTCGGACGGACTAGAAGACGGCCAGGACGGCCTGCCTGGGGTCGTGGGAGTCAAAACGGCGCCCGGCGCCGGCCGCCCCTCCCCGGCTTGCTCGGCCACCACCCGGCCGCGGTCCAGCATCAGGGCACGGTCCGCCAGCGCCAATGCCTCCTCATGGTCGTGCGTCACGAACAAGGTGGTCGTGCCGAGCGCGTCGTGGATGCGGCGCAGCTCGCCCCGCAGCTCCTCCCGCACCTGGCGGTCCAGCGCGCCGAACGGCTCGTCCAGCAGCAGGATGCGCGGCTCGACCGCAAGCGTCCGCGCCAGCGCCACACGTTGCCGCTGCCCGCCGGACAGTTGCGACGGCATGCGGTCGCCCAAGCCCTGCAGCCGGACCAGCGCCAGCATGCGCTCGACGGCGGCGGCGATCTCGCGCCGGGGCGGGCGGGGGCGGCGGACGTGCAGGCCGAACGCGATGTTGCGCGCAACCGTCATGTGCTCGAACAGCGCATAACCCTGGAACACGAAACCGAGGCCCCGCTGCCCCGGCGGCAGGTCGCCGGCAGGCCGCCCGGCCAGAAACAGCGTGCCGGAGTCCGCGTGTTCCAGCCCGGCGATCACCCGCAGCAGCGTCGTCTTGCCGGACCCCGACGGGCCGAGCAGGGCGACGAAGCTGCCCGCGGCCACGTGCAAACTCACGCTGTCCAGGATGCGGGTCGCGCCGACCTGCTTGGACAGGCGCTCGACCCGGATCACTCCGCCACCAGCCGCGCCTGGATACCGCGGGCCAGCAGCGCCTGCCCCCGCCAATCCAACCCGGCGCGCAGGACGATCGTCAGCAGCGCGACCCCGGCCAGCAAGGTCGCCACCCCGAACGCGGCGGCGATGTCATACTCTTGGTACAACACCTCGATGTGCAGCGGCACGGTGTTGGTCAGCCCGCGAATGCGGCCGGACACGACGGATACGGCACCGAACTCCCCCATAGACCGTGCGCTGCATAGTAGCACGCCCTGCAGCAAGCCCCAGCGAATCTTCGGCAGGGTCACGCGCAGGAACACCTGCAGCCCGTTGGCGCCCAGCACCAGCGCGGCTTCCTCTTCCCCGACGCCCTGCGCGCCCATCAGCGGGATGAGCTGCCCGGCCACGAAGGGCAGCGTCACGAACAGCGTGGCCAGCACGATGCCCGGCAGCGCGAAGACGATCCGGATGCCGGTGTCGGACAACAGCGGCCCGAACCAGCCCTGCGCGCCGAACATCAGCACCCACACCAGCCCGGAAATGACCGGCGACACCGAGAACGGCAGTCCGACCAGCACCCGCAGCAGCCGGCGGCCCCGGAAGCGGAAGCGGCTGACGCACCAGGCCGCGGCCACGCCGAACACGGTGTTGGCCGGCACCACGATGGCGGCGACTATCAGGGTCAGGCGGATCGCCGCCGCCGCGTCCGGATCGGTGACGGCAGCGGCGAACGCCGCCACCCCACCCGAGAACGCCCCGGCGAACAGCACGGCCAGCGGCAGCACCAGCAGCCAAGCCGCCACCAGCAGCGCGCCCCCGATCAGCACCCCACGCCACGCCGCCCCCTCGCCGACGCCGAGGCTACGCGGCATGGCGTCCCGCCGGGCCCTGCAGCCGGTCGATGCCCACCAGCAGCACGAACGACAGCAGCAGCATCGCCGTGCCCAGCAGCGCGGCGCCGGGGATGTCGTATTGCTCCAGCTTGGTCACGATCAGCAGCGGCACGATCTCGGACACCATCGGGCGGTTGCCGGCGATGAAGATGACGGAGCCGTATTCGCCGACCGCGCGCGCAAACCCCAGCGCCGTGCCGGTCGCCACCGCGGGCAACAAAGGCGGCAGGATCACGAGGCGGAAGGCCTGCCACGGCGACGCGCCCAGGATCATCGCCGCCTCGTCGGCCGCCGGGTCGAGGCCGGCCAGCACCGGCTGGATTGCGCGCACGACGAAGGGCAGGGCAACGAACAGCAGCGCCACGCCGATGCCGAGCGGCGTGAACGCGACGGTGACGCCGAGCGGCGCGAGCAGCCGCCCCATCCAGCCGTCCGGGACATACAGCGTCGTCAGCGCGATTCCGGCGACGGCGGTGGGCAGCGCGAGCGGCAGGTCCATTGCGGCGTCCAGCACGCGGCGGCCGGGGAAGCGGTAGCGCTCCAGCACCCAGGCGAGCAGCAGGCCCATGGGCACGCTGACCAAGGCAGCGCCGGCGGAGACGCCGAAGCTGACCCGGAAGGCGCTGAGCGTGCGCGGGTCGGCGAACAGCGCCCAGGCCCGGCCCGGCTCTGCCGCGGCGGCCTTGATCAGCAGGCCGGCGAGCGGCACCAGGACGAACAGCCCGAGATAGGCCCACGTTACGCTCACGGTCAGGCCGAAGCCGGGCAGGATCCGCCGCCGCACGCCGCTACTGGCCGGGCTTGTAGATCTGGTCGAACACGCCGCCGTCGCCGAAGTGCTCGCGCTGCACCGCGGGCCAGTCTCCCAAAGTGTCGGCGATGGTGAAGGTGGCGACGTTCGGGAACTGCCCGGCGTAGCGCGCCAGCACGGCCGGGTCGGTCGGGCGGTAGAAGTTGCGGGCGGCGATGTCCTGCCCCTCGGGCGACCACAGGAAGCGCAGGTAGGCCTCGGCCACCGCCCGGGTGCCGTGGCGGTCCACCACCTTGTCCACGACGGCCACGACCGGTTCGGCCACGATGCTGAGCGACGGCACGACGATCTCCAGCCGGTCGCGCCCCATCTGACGGACCGCGAGGTTGGCGTCGTCCTCCCACGCCAGCAGCACGTCGCCCTGGTTGCGCTGCGCGAAGGTGATGGTGCTGCCGCGCGCGCCGGTGTCGAGCACGGGGACGTGCTTGAACAGCTCCGCCACGAACGCCCGGGCGCGGTCCTTGTCGCCGCCGTTCGTGCGCAGCGCCCAGCCCCAGGCGGCCAGGTAGTTCCAGCGCGCGCCGCCGGAGGTCTTGGGGTTGGGCGTGATGACGCTGATGCCCGGCCGCACCAGGTCGGCCCAGTCATGGATGCCCTTGGGATTGCCCTTACGCACCACGAACAGGATCGTGGAGGTGTAGGGCACCGACCCGTTCGGCAGCCGGCTCCGCCAGCCCGGCGCAACCAGGCCGGACCGCTCGCTGATGGCGTCGATGTCCGGCTGCAGCGCGAGCGTCACCACGTCCGCCTCCAGCCCGTCGATCACCGCCCGAGCCTGCGCGCCCGACCCGCCATGGCTTGCGCGGATCTGAACGGCCTGCCCGGTCTGCGCCAGCCAGGCCTTCGCGAAGGCCGGGTTGATGGCGGCATACAGCTCGCGCGTCGGGTCATACGATACGTTCAGCAGGGTCGCGGCGGCCGGCTGGGCCTGCGCGCGCGCCGCGGGCAGGATGGCCAGGCCGGCCATGACGAGGAATGACAGAGTGCGCAGCATGGGCGGTTTCCTCCGTTTAGGGATGGATGACATGCGTCGGGCCTGGATGCTTTCATCAGCGCGGCAATGCCTGCGTCTAGCTATGATCACGCGCAAATGCGAGCGCCGATCGTCCTGCCGATCCGGAAGCGGCATCTTGCAAGTGACCGTGGTCGTTCGCGCTGGTTACGGATGATGATTCCTCGTGAGTGACCGGCTGGCAGCCTGTCGGACTTAACAGGTGTTGGGGAGGGTGGAAACGCTGCTGGCCGGCAACGGGTAGTTCAGCCGGGCCAACGTGGAGGCGTGTCGTATGAGCCGAAGGCGGATGGCGAGCCGACCGGGATAGTCGAGCTGCCGCCCGAGTGGATCCGCGACGACGCTGTGTTTGCCGCATTGCCAATCCGCTCCCGGAACGCTACGCGACGTGCGAGCACAGACGACCCGTCATAAAAAAGCCGATGTCTTACGGGAAAGCCTATCTTTCACAGAAAGGCCTGGGCCATTGCACCGACGCACCTTGCTCGCCGCCGCCGCAATTCTTGGCGGCCGGCCAACGCTGGCAGCCGAAGCGGCCATCGATCCGGCGGATGGACCGTTCGATGGCGCCACGGTCCGCCGCTTGGCCGCGAGCCTAGCCAAGCAGCCATACGAGCAGCCGGATGCGAAGCTGCCCGCCGCCGTCGACAAGCTCACCTACGACCAGTATCGCGGCATCCGGTTCAAAGCGGATCATGCGCTCTGGCTCGGCCGCAAGCTGTCGTTCACCGTCGGATTTTTTCCGCGCGGCGCGCTCTATCGAACGCGGGTCGATGTGTTCGAGGTGTCCGGCGGTCAAGCCAAGGCTGTGCCCTACAGCCCAGACCTGTTCGACTACGCCGACCCCGCGTTCCGGGTGACGGACGACCTCGGATATGCCGGGCTGCGCATCTTCGCGCCCATCAACAAGCCGGACGTCTTCGACGAGGCATGCGTCTTCCTCGGCGCCAGCTATTTCCGGGCGGTGGCCAAGGGCCAGGTATTCGGCCTCTCGGCCCGCGGCTTGGCGATCGGCACCGGAAACCCCCGCGGTGAGGAGTTCGCCAGCTTTCGCTCATTCTGGCTGGAAATCCCGCAGGAGGGCATAGGCTCGCTCGTGCTGCACGCGTTGCTCGACAGCAAGAGCGCAACCGGGGCCTACCGGTTCACGATACGCCCCGGCGACGTCACGATGTTCGATGTCGAGAGCGTTCTGTATCCGCGCGTCGACCTCACCGAACCCGGCATCGCGCCGCTGACGAGCATGTATTTCTTCGACAACAAGGAGCGGCGCCGTTTCGACGATTGGCGCCCGGCGGTGCACGACTCGGAGGGGTTGGCGATTTCCAATGGCCGCGGCGAGCAGCTATGGCGTCCCCTGGCCAACCCGGTCGACCTGCAGATCAGCGGCTTCGCCGACACGAACCCGCGCGGCTTCGGCCTGATGCAGCCCAAGCGCGGCTTCGCCGATTACCAGGACCTGGAGGTCAGCTATGAACGACGGCCGGCGCTCTGGGTCGAGCCGATCGGCGACTGGGGCCAGGGCGCAGTCGAGCTCGTCGAAATCCCGACGGCCAACGAGACCAACGACAATATCGTCGCGTTTTGGCGCCCAAAGGACAAGCTGAACGGCAAAGGCGAGTATCCCTTCACCTACCGCATGCACTGGGGCTGGGACCGGCCCGGCGCCGCACCGCTCGCCCGCGTCACTGCCACCCGCGTCGGTGCCGGTGAGGCGGCGGACACGCATGTGTTCGTGCTCGACTTTGCCGGCGACGTCTTCAAGGGACTGGCAGCGGACGCGAAGCTGCATGTCGAATCGGGCAGCAGCGCGGGCAAGCTCTCGAACGTCCTGTCCCTGGCGAACCCAGAGACGGGAGGATGGCGCATCTCGTTCGACCTGGCGCCAGAGGGCGAGAAGCTGGTCGAGATGCATTGCCTGCTGCTCGGCGAGCAGGGTCCGTTGACCGAGACGTGGATCTACCGCTGGACAGCCTGATCGGCTTCCGGGCGCTTCCAGAGGAGGCGCCGATGGCCATGCCGGTGCAGGATCTGCACGCGGCACCCATTGGCGGCAACGCGCCTGCGACCGCACCTTCCGGCTTGGCGCTGCGGCGGTTCCTGGTAATCGGCGGCGCGGTCGCCCTGACGGCCGGTGGCGGCGAGCAGATGTACTTCGTGCTGAACGGCAACGGGCCGTCCGTGCTCGGCGTCATCGTGCTTGTTTTGTTCATCACGCTGTTCGCTTGGATTTCTTTGGCTTTCACGAGTGCCCTGGGTGGCTTCATCGCCATGCTGCAAGGCCGGGCAATCTTGGGACTGCAGCCCATGGGCGAACTGCCGCCGCTCGGCGTCCGCACGGCGCTGCTCATGCCGACCTACAACGAGGACCCAGGGCGGGTCATGGCCGGAGTGCAGGCGATTTACGAGTCGCTGGAAGCCGCGGGCCGTCTCGACTGGTTCGACGTGTTCATCCTGAGCGACACCACGCAACCGGATGTCTGGATCGCCGAGGAGGCCGCATTCCTGGACCTGCGCGAACGCACCGGTGGGCACGGCCGCATCTTCTACCGCCGCCGGGCCAAGAACATCGAACGCAAGGCCGGGAACATCGCCGAGTGGGTCGGCCGTTGGGGCGGCGCCTATCCGCAGATGCTGACGCTCGATGCGGATAGCGTCATGGACGGCGCGACAATCGTCCGCATCGCGGCCGCCATGGAGCGAAACCCAGGCGTGGCGCTGATCCAGACCCTGCCCGTGATC
Organism: uncultured Acetobacteraceae bacterium; assembly: GCA_964244305.1. Classification (GTDB taxonomy): domain Bacteria; phylum Pseudomonadota; class Alphaproteobacteria; order Acetobacterales; family Acetobacteraceae; genus CAHJXG01. Next base: position 6,099 of record CAXTJW010000080.1, on the reverse strand, counting down.
GTCAACGGCGTCACGCTGTTCGCCCGCATGCAGCAGTTCGCCGGCCGGGTCTACGGCCCGCTCATCGCGCAGGGGATCACCTGGTGGCACGGCTCGGAGGGCAACTACTGGGGCCACAACGCCGTCATCCGGACGCGTGCATTTGCCGAGCAGGCCGGGTTGCCGACGCTGCCGGGCCGCAAGCCGTTCGGCGGCCACATCCTCAGCCATGACTTCGTCGAGGCGGCGCTGATGCGCCGCGCCGGGTGGGCGATCCACATGGTCCCGGCGCTCGGGGGCAGCTATGAGGAAAGCCCGCCCTCGCTGACGGAGGTCGCCGTCCGCGACCGTCGCTGGTGCCAGGGCAACCTGCAGCATGCGGGCGTGCTGCCCGGCCGCGGCCTGCACTGGGTCAGCCGGCTGCATCTGCTCATGGGCATCGGCAGCTACGTCACATCGCCGCTTTGGCTCGTGTTCCTGTTGGCCGGCGTGTTGATCTCGCTGCAGGCGCGGTTCGTGCGGCCGGAGTATTTCGGCACGGAAAAGCTGCTGTTTCCCAACTGGCCGCAGGTCGATCCCGTGCTGGCCAAGTGGGTGTTCATCGGCACCATGGCCGTGCTGTTGGCGCCGAAGCTGCTGGCGTATTTGTTGATGCTGTCCGACCGCGACCTGCGGCGTGGCTGCGGCGGCGCGGCGCTTGCGTTCGTAAGCGTGCTGATCGAGACGGTGCTGGGCGGGCTGATCGCCCCCATTGCGATGCTCATCCAATCGACAGCGGTAATCTCGATACTGATGGGGCGGGACTCCGGATGGAACGCGCAGCAGCGCGACAACGGCCGCGTTCCATTGCGCGCGATCTGGGCGAGCTACTGGCGCTATACGGCGTTCGGGGTGGTATTGGCGGGCTGCGCCTACCCGGTGTCGCCGGCTTTGTTCCTGTGGATGACGCCTGTCCTGGCCGGCCTTGGCTTGGCCGTGCCGCTGGTGATGATGACCGCGAGCGCCCGCTGCGGCGCTGCACTGCGTCACGCAGGCTTGCTGCAGATCACCGAGGAGCGCACGCCGCCTGCCGTTCTCGTCCGCGCTGCCGCATTGCGCCATGCGTCGGGGGCGGCTTCGCTGGAAAATGGGATTGCAAGGCTGATGCGCGACCCGGCACTGCTCGTATGCCACCGCGCAATGCTGCCGCCGCCCCGGCTGCGCGGCCAAGGGGCGCTGGATATCTCGCTTGTGATTGGAATGGCAAAGCTTGCCGAGGCGGACAGCGTGTCCGATGCGATCGCGTCCCTCTCAGTGGCTGAGACCGCGGCCGTGCTGGGGAATGATGACGGGATCGCAGGTTTGCTGCGGTTGACCGCCGCTGCAAGCGCCGGCTGATTGCGGGGCCATAAAAACGGCGGCCACGGGCGCATCGAACGAAGGCGTTCACCGGGCACCGGGCTTCGCCGCCGCCAAGCGCATCACGTAGTGGACAAGGCCCGACTCGAGCGTCACGACCAGCATCATGATATTCTTTACCGCCGCGCCTCGCGACACCGCACTTTTGAACATTATGCGACGAACCTGTTCGACAATCGCTGACGGACAGACCGACGCGCCTTATGGTTCGCAGGCAAGCCGTTTGCACGGCGGTGCACCCAGAAAGACCGGCTGGAGCTTAGCGTCGGGAGGGGGAGCGATGAAGCCGATTGCCCTCTTAGTGGGCTCATTGGGCGTAGTAGGCAGGGGCTTGGTCAGCCATCTTCTGTCCCTGCCCGATTGGGATGTCGTGGCGCTGTCGCGCCGGGCGATGGAAGCGGCCGGGCGCTTGCGATCGATCAGCGTCGATCTTCTGGATTGGGCGCAGTGCCAGGCCGCGTTGGGCGAGCTGTGGCACCTGACGGAACTGGCGACCTGGTTGCGCGCCCACAACCGCTTCCGCTTTTTCCTCATTGCCCCGCCGCTGCGCCTGCCCGGCGCCGTCGGCTCCCCCATCATTCCGGTGGCGACGGTCTGATGGCCTGGATCACCGGTGTCGGCCTGACGCCATTCGGGCGGCGCGAGGGCAGCACGACCGTCTCGCTCATGGCGGAGGCGGCGACTGCCGCCCTGGCGGATGCAGGGCTGGAGCGGCGGGACGTCGACGGGCTGGTGTGCGGCTACTCCACCACCATGCCGCATCTGATGCTGTCCACGCTGTTTGCCGAGCACTTCGGCATCACGCCGCAGTATGCGCATGGGGTGCAGGTGGGCGGAGCGACCGGCATGGCGATGGCGATGCTGGCGCACTTGGTGGCCGATGGCGGGGCCGCCCGCCACATTCTCGTGGTGGCCGGAGAGAACCGGCTCACTGGGCAAAGCCGCGATATGACGATGCAGGTCCTCGCCCAGGCCGGGGAGCACCGTTACGAGGTGCCGCTGGGGCCCACCATCCCCGCATACTACGCGCTGATCGCCTCCCGCTATATGCACGAGACCGGGCTGCGTTCGGCGGACCTGGCGCAGCTGGCAGTGCTGATGCGGCACAACGCGGTGCGCACGCCCGGTGCACAGCTTCGCGAGCCGATCGGCGTCGACGACGTGCTGGCCTCGAAGTCGATCGCGCCGCCGCTGCGACTGATGGATTGCTGCCCGATTTCGGACGGCGCCGCTGCCTTCGTGGTGAGCCGCGAGCCACCCGGGCCGCCCGCCGCCGCGTTGCGCATCCGCGGCGCAGCCCAGGCGCACACGCACCAGCACGTGACGGGGGCGTCCAGCCTGACCAGCTTCGGCGCGGGGTCATCGAGCGGCAGAGCGCTGCAGCAGGCCGGCGTCGCCCTGCCGGACATCGGCTACGCGGCCATCTACGACAGCTTTACCATCACCCTGGCCATCCTGCTGGAGGAGATCGGCTTCTCCCGCAAGGGTCAGGTCGGGACGGACGCCGCCGCGGGCCGGTATGCCGCCAATGGCGCCTTGCCGCTGAACACGCATGGAGGGCTGCTCTCCTACGGCCATTGTGGCGTGGGCGGCGCGCTCGCCCACCTAGTGGAAGCGCATCGCCAACTCACCCGCCGCGCCGGCGACCGCCAGATCAGGTCCGAGCCGGCCTTGGCGATGCTGCACGGTGACGGCGGGATCATGTCCTCCCACGTCAGCCTGATCCTGGAGCGTGTCCAATGACCAAAGCCTTTGCCGATTGGACACAGGGCGGCCCCGGCTTGGTCTTTCAGGCTTGCCCGGACTGCGGACGCCGATGGTACTTTCGCCGCGACTTCTGCCCGCATTGCGGGTCGCGGCACCCAGCCGACCAGCCGTCCGCCTGCCTCGGTGCCGTATATGCGGTCACGGCCGTGGATCGTGCTCCCTCGCCCGAATGGCGGGAGCATGCGCCATACGGCCTGGCGCTGATCGATCTGGATGAAGCAGTGCGCGTGATGACCCATGCCGACCCGGCGTTGGCGATCGGCGACCGCGTACGGATCACATTCCAGCCCGCGCCGACCGGGACCATTCCCTATGCCCGGCGGCTGACCGCAACGGAGGGGGACGCGCCATGACCACGAACCTGTCTGCCGCCCTGAACCCGCAGTCCGTGGCGATCGTCGGGGCCTCCGAGAACCCGGACAAGATTGGCGGCCGCTGCCTCGGCTACATGAAGCGCTTCGGCTTCACCGGCGCCATCTATCCGATCAACCCAGGCCGCGAGACCACCCAGGGGGTCAAGACCTATCCCAGCTTCGCAGCGCTTCCGGCCTCGGCCGACCTCGCGGTGATCTGCGTGCCCGGCGAACAGGCGGTGGCGGCCGTGGACGCCTGCGCCGGCCAGGGCACGAAGGTCGCCATCATCATCACCGCCGGGTTCAGCGAGTCGAACGAGGCCGGGCGGGTAATGGAACAGGCCATGGTGGCGCGGGCCCGGGAGACCGGCATGCGCCTGATCGGACCGAACACGCAGGGGCTGGCGAACTTCGGCAACGGCGCCATTGCGAACTTCTCGACCATGTTCATCGAAACGGAGCCGGCCGACGGTCCGGTCGCGATCATCTCGCAAAGCGGCGGCATGGCCTCAGTGCCGTTCGGCCTGTTGCGCGGCAAGGGCATCGGCGTGCGCCACTGCCACTCCATCGGCAACCAGTGCGACGTGACGGTGTCCGAGCTGGCGGTGGAGGTGGCTCAGGATCCCGGCGTGCGGCTGCTGATGCTTTATCTGGAAGGCGTGCCCGACCCGGAGAACCTGGTGAAACTCAGCCAAATGGCGCGGGAGCGGGACTTGCCGGTGCTGGCATTGAAATCCGGCCGCACCGCCGCCGGGCAGGTTGCCTCTCGCTCCCACACCGGCTCGCTGGCGGCGGAGGACCGCGTGGTGGACGCCTTCCTGCGCCATCACGGCCTGTTTCGCGTGGACGACGTGGGCGGCATGGTGGGTGCGGCCGAGTTATACCTGAAGGGCTGGCGCCCCGGCGGACGCCGCCTGGTGGTGATCAGCAATTCCGGCTCGGCCTGCGTCATGAGCGCGGACGCCGCCACCAGGAACGACCTGCGCATCGAAACCCTGCAGCCGGAGACAAGGGCCGAGCTGGGCAAGATCCTGCCAAGCTTCGCGACCACCACCAATCCGGTGGACATCACCGCCGCCCTGCTCAGCAACAGCCGCCTGTTCGGCGACATCCTGCCGGTCATCGCGCGCGACCCGGGGGCCGACTGCTTCCTGATCTCGGTGCCCGTGGCCGGCCGCGGCTACGACGTGCAGGCCTTCGCTGACGACGCCGCCGCCTTCGGTCGCACGGTCGGCAAACCACTGGTGATCGTGTCGCCGCAGCCCAGCGTCGCCGCACGCTTCAGGGAGCAGGGCCTTCCGGTCTTCGTCCAGGAAAGCGATGGGATCGCGGCGCTGAACCAGTTCATCTCCCACCACGAGATGATGGCGCGCGCCGCCGTCGCCCCGCCTGCGCAGCACAGAATCCACCTGCCGGATATCCAGGGCGCGACGCTGAACGAGGCCGACAGCCTGGCGCTGCTGGCCCGCTACGGCGTCCCCATCGTGCCGCACCGGCTGTGCGCCTCCGAGGACGAGGCGGTCGCCGCCTGGACACAGCTCGGCGGCACCGTGGCGGTAAAGGGCTGTTCGCATGCAGTCACCCACAAGTCGGAGCTGGGCCTCGTGCAGCTGCGCCTGACGACCGAGGCGGGGGTGCGCGAGGCTTATCAGACCGTCCAGGCGCAAGCCCAGGCGCATGGCGTAATGCTGGACGGTGTGATCATCGCCGCCATGGTGCCCGGCGTACAACGAGAGTTCATCGTCGGCGCCCACCGGGACCCGACCTTCGGACCCGTCGTCGTGCTCGGCGACGGCGGGAAGTATGTCGAAGCATTGCCCGATAGCTGCGTGCTGCTGCCCGGCACGCCCCGGGCGGAGATGCTGCGTGCGCTGCGGGGACTGCGGATCGGGCCCATCCTGGACGGCGTGCGCGGCGAGGACCCTGTCGACCTCGACGCCCTTTGCAGCCTGGCGGAGGCCGTGGCGCGCTGCATCACGGACCCGGCGGCAGCCGTGCACAGCCTGGACATCAACCCGGTCATGGCGCTGACGGGTGGCCGGGGCTGCCTGGCGGTGGACGGTGTCGTCGTGCGCGGCGTCTGAGGGCCAGGACGGCTAGCGGCTGGCGGTGCTCGCCTGCGCGGCGGCAACTGATCTGCCCCCACCCCCTGGATAGCCCGCACCGTCCCCAGCGCCTTCTGCCGAGTGAACACAATCCCGACGCGCTTCATAGTCAGCCCTACAAGCTGGCGATCCTCCACTTCCTGCCCGCGCTCGATCATTAGCAGCCGCACCACGTCATGCGTCGCGACCAGCTCGGTTGCCTCCCGCAGCACTTGCAGGATGAACCGGCTCATCTCGCCGCGTCCGGCTGCATCCTGCGTGCGGGGGCGCTTGGGCTGGATGCTGGCAAGGTCAAAATCGGGATCGAACTGACGGATTAACGCGGCGAGGTGGCCCACGTCGGTTGCGATCTGCGCCAGCCAGGCGCGAAGGTGTAGATCGGCGTGGAACATTGGCTCTGACGCACTTTTGGTGATGCGGGGTCTATGCCTGGCCGATCACACGGGCCTGCAGCAGATCGAGCTTCCCGCGTCCATACATCTGGCGTTTGACGAGCT
>CAXTJW010000079.1:0-12467 GCA_964244305.1 uncultured Acetobacteraceae bacterium | reverse complement strand
TGCGGTTCGAGGACACCTACGGCCGCGCCTAGCCCACCCAGCGAGCGACCAGTATTTGACTAGGAAAACCAATGCCTGACCTGACCCTGACCCAAGCCCAGAGCATCGTCACCGCCGCCCTCGCCGAGGCCCGGCGCCTCACCCTGAAGCCGATGGTGGTCGCCGTGCTGGACGCGCGCGGGGCATACAAAGCGCTGGCGGCCGAGGACGGCACCAGCCTGAAGCGGGCCGAGATCGCCCATGGCAAGGCGCACGGCGCGCTGACGCTGGGCATGGGTTCGCGGGCCATCGCCAAGCGCGCCGAGGAGCAGGCGTATTTCATCGCCGCGGTGAGCCATGTGGCGGGCGGTGCGCTGATCCCGGTGCCCGGCGGCGTGCTGATACGCAACGCGGCGGGCGGGCTGCTGGGCGCGGTCGGGCTGTCGGGCGACACGTCGGACAACGACGAAACCGCCGCGATGGCTGGGATCGCCGCCGCCGGGCTGGTCGGCGATCCCGGTTAGCGGTGGGGCGTCATGTGCCCTGATGCAGTCTTGCTCGCCCCGGTAAGCGATACAGCCTGTGGCTCAACGTGGCGCTCCTGCCACGAATTCTGGCCGGACAAAGGCGTCGAACGCCGCCCATAGCCGCGCCTGGTAGGCGTCGTGTTCGCGCAGCAACTCGTGCCGCGCGCCCTCGAACTCGACCACCACGGCATCAGGCAGCCGTGCCGCCATTCGCCGCGCGGCTGCATTGTCCACCAGCGCGTCCGCGCCCGCGAGCACCATCAGCACCGGCGTCGTCACCCGTCGGGCGAACCCGGCCCGGCGCATGTGCGACACCGACTGCGCCGCCGCCCGGAGCCAGCCCCAAGTCGCGCCGCCCACGACCAAGCCCGGCTGCCCATGCCAAGCCAGATCGGCCGCGAACCGCCGCGCGCAGGTGGTGAGCGGGTTGCCCTCGAAGGCACGGTTGGGATCGGGGATGCGGCCCGTGCCCGGCGCGAACCGGCCCGCCATGCCGGGCACGGCGCAGGCCGACCATGCCATGAGGTGCGCCGCACGGAGCGGCAGCCGGCCCGGACGCAGGAAGTCGACCATTGGCGCCACCAGCACCGCGCGATCGAACAAGCCTGGCCGCCGCGCCATGAGCCGCAGCGCCAGATGCGCGCCCATCGATTGGCCCAGCACGAGGAACGGCCGCGTCAATGACGGCTCGGCCAGGGCGATGAGCTGCTGCAAGTCCTGCAGGTGATCCTCGAACGACCGCACATGGTTCGGCACCGGGTCGGGCAGCAGCCGCGTGGACCGACCCTGGCCGCGCCAATCGAGCGTCCAGACGGCACAGCCGCGCCGGCGCAGCTCGGCGACCGTCTCAAGGTATTTCTCGATGAACTCGGTGCGGCCATGCAGCAGCAGCACCGTGCCCTCGCCAGCGCCGGGCCAGTGCGCCGCCCGCAGCCGGACACCCTCGCCCGCCAACCAGTGGACGGTCCCGCCCGACGCCTCGATCTCGCTGCCCGGCTGCATCGGCCCAAGCTATCACGAAAAAGTCAGGCGGCGGCGACCGGGGTGTAGCGCCACACGCTGGCGGGCGGGACGTTCAATGGCGTCCAGGCTTCCCGCTTCGCCGCGAGGCCATGCTTGCGGTGCGGCAGCGGCGACGTCACGCAGTAGCTGTAGTGCAAGAAGCCGCGGCCCGGCGCCACCGCCTCGATCGCGTCGATGAAGCGGCGCTGCTCGGCCAAAGGCAGCAGCACCATCGGAATGCCGCAGATCACCGTGCCGATGCGCCCGTGCCTTCCGTGCGGGATCAGGTCCGGCAATGCGCGCGCGTCGCCCTCGACCACCTCCACCCCCGGTAGCCGCGCGCGCAGATGCTCGGCCATATCGGGCACGATTTCGAGCACCGTCACCCGCTCGGGCGGCACGCCGCCGTCCAGCAGGGCGCGGGACACGACTCCGGTACCGGCGCCAAGCTCCAGCACCCATTCGTCCGGCGTCCGCCGCACCTGCTGCACGACCCGGCGGCACAGCGCCGGCGACGACGGCACGACGGAGCCCATCTGCAACGGGTTGGCCAGCCAGCGGGCTAGGAACAAGGCGACGCCGGAATCGGGCCGGCGCTGCGCCTCGAAGACGTTGGATCTCGCGGTCATGGGCTCCCTTCGGCCAACACCCTTGGCCGCCGTGCCGCTTAGCCGACTGGGGCCGTCCTGCCCTGTGAAGCTTTGGTTGCAGCGGTCCGGCACATACGGCGTGTCAGCGCAGCGCCTCGGCCACGTAGGGGTTGGCGCGGCGTTCGGCGCCGATCGTCGAGCCGGGACCGTGGCCGCACAGGAACGAGACATCGTCGCCCAAGGGCATCAGCTTGTCGCGGATCGAGGCGAGCAGCGCGGCCGAGTCGCCATAGGCGAAATCGGTCCGTCCGACCGAACCCTTGAAGAGCACGTCCCCCACCAACGCGACCCGCGCGGCTTCATTCACGAAGACGATATGGCCCGGCGTATGGCCGGGGCAGTGCAGCACGCCGAAGCGGTGCTCGCCCAACTCGATGGCATCCCCCTCATTCAGCCAGCGGTCCGGACGCACGTCTCGCGAGCCGGCGATGCCATAGGCGCGCCCCTGTTCCGCCAAGCCGTCGAGCAGGAAGGCGTCGCGCTCGTCCGGCCCGTCGAGCGGCACGCCGAGCGCCTCGCGCAGCTCAGCCGCCCCGCCGGCGTGGTCGATATGCCCGTGGGTCAGCAGGATGCGCTCGATGGTCACGCCGAGCTTGGCGATCGTCTCCTGGATGCGTGGCACGTCGCCGCCGGGGTCGACCACAAGGCCCTGCTTGGTGACGCCGTCCCAGATAAGCGTGCAGTTCTGCTGAAACGGCGTGACCGGGATGATGGCGGCCTGGAGATCGGGCATGGCCGCTATTTCAGCGCCGAGAACGCGGTCGGCTGCAGCAGCGAGCTCTCGATATTGGCGACGATCTGCCCGTCACGCTCGGACTCGGCGCGCTTGCTGATCCACTCCGGGTCCGCTTGGAACGCGGTCCACTTCGCCTCGCGCTCGGCCAGGCTCTCCCAGGCCAGCAGATAGGTCAGCTCCTGGTTCGACGGCCCGATCAGCGTGGTCCAGAACCCGGTGGCCCGGATTCCGTGCCGTTGCCAGATCGCCAGCGTGGTCTGCTCGAAGCGGGCCAGCAGGTTGGGCAGACGGCCGGGCAGGCAGCGGTAGATGCGGAGCTCATGGATCATGGCGGGGCCTCCTGGACGCGGGTTGGCCCAGGATGCCGGGCCGTGGCGGCGCGGGCAACCCACCGCAGCGGAACCGGAGCCGCCCGTGCGTCGTTAAAACGCTATGTCCGAAACAAAGCGCCGCCGTAGATGGCCGTTCGTGGCCGGAGGCTTGGTCCTCCTGCTCATCGTCGCAGTCGCGCTGTTCCAATGGGACTGGCTGATCCCCACCGTGGAGGCGCAGGCCTCGAAGGCGCTGGGCCGGCCGGTGACGATCGCGCATCTGCACGTGCGGCTGGGCTGGGTGCCGCATATCGAGGCCGACAGCGTCACCATAGCCAACCCGCCCGACTGGCCCGGCGGAGGCAACTTCGCAACCGCCGACAAGCTCAGCGTCGATTTCGACCTCTTGGCGTTCGTCCGAAGCCGCGCCGTCGTCATCCCCGGCATCGCCGTGGATCATCCGCAGGTCAACGCGTCCCAGTTGGCGGACGGCCGTGCGAACTGGACGTTGGCGACCAGCAGTGGGTCCGATACGCCAAGCTCGGGGCCCGGCCCGAAGATCGGCAAGCTGCAGATCAACGACGGCCATGTGCACGTCGTCTCGGCCAAGCTGAAATCCGATTTCAACGTCGATATCGCGACGAAGGATGCGGATGGCCAGCCCGCCGCGGCAGCGGACAGCCAACCCGGCGCGGCAGCGGATAGCCAGCCCGCGGCGGCAGCGGATAGCCAAATCATCGCTACGGCGAACGGCACCTATGCCACGCAGCCCATCACGGCGCAGTTCACCGGGGGCGCGTTGCTGTCGCTGCGGGACGAATCGCGGCCGTATCCATTGAACCTGCAGGTGGCAAACGGGCCGACCAAGATTTCCCTGGCCGGCACGATCAAGGACCCGCTCGCATTTGCCGGTGCGGACCTCAAGCTCGACCTGGCCGGCCCCGATATGTCCTTGTTGCTGCCGCTGACCGGCGTGGCGATTCCAAAGACCCCGCCGTATCGGATCACCGGCAACCTGGACTACGTGAAAAGCCTGGTGAAATTCACCGGCATGAACGGGAAGGTGGGCAGCAGCGACCTGGAGGGCGACCTGCAGGTCGACACCGCACCCGAGCGTCCCGTGCTGACGGCCGATCTGCGGTCGAAGCTGGTGGATTTGAAAGATCTCGGCGGCTTCATCGGCGCGGAGCCCGGCGACGCCAGCAAAGGCACCAAGCGTCCGACCCAAACGAGCAGCCAGGCCACCGGGCGCGTGCTGCCGAACGATCCCATCAGCCTGCCGCGGCTGAACGTCGCCGACGTCCATCTCAAATACCAGGCGGGCCGCATCCAGGGGCGGTCGCAGCCGCTCGACAACATGCGAGCGAACCTCGATATCGTGAATGGCGCCGTGTCGCTGGCTCCGCTGAGCTTCGGCATCGGCAAAGGCCAGATCACCTCGGACATCAAGCTCGACGAGCAGAACCAAGCCGTGCGCGCGAAGGCGACGATCGATTTTCAGCGTGTGGACGTCGACAAACTGCTGGCGGCGACCGGGGCCGCGCGCGGCGCCGGGGCGATCGGCGGGCGCGCGGTGATCGACGGCAGCGGCAAGTCCATGGCCGACATCCTTGGCCACGGCAACGGCGAGCTGAAATTGTACATGGGCGCGGGCGGCAACGTCAGCGCGTTGCTCGTCGACCTTTCGGGCCTCGAGTTCGGCAACGCGGTGCTGTCGGCGCTCGGCGTGCCGAACCGCGCTACGATCCAGTGCCTGATCACCGATTTCGTGCTGCAGCAGGGCGTCGTGGACGCGCGCACCTTCGTCATCGACACCAGCGAGGCACGCATTGGCGGCACGGGCAACATCAATCTCCGCGACGAGACGCTGAAGCTGGTGCTGAACACCGACAGCAAGCATTTCAGCATCGGCTCGCTGCCGGCTCCGGTCGACATCACCGGCACGTTCGGCAAACCGAAGGTGCTGCCGGATCTTGCCGTCGTCGGCGCGCGGGCTGGCGCGGCCGTGGGGCTGGGTATCCTGCTTACCCCGCTCGGAGCCCTGTTGCCGACGATCCAACTCGGCACCGGCGAGGACAATGCCTGCGCCGGGCTGCTGAGCAGCGTGAAGACGCCGCCGACCGTGCCGGCCGCCAAGGCAAAGCGTTGACCGAAGGGGGTGGACCGTCAGCGGCCCACTTTGCGCCAGGCGAGGCTTTGCGCATTGAGCCCCGGCAGCGCAGCGGGATTGGCGACGATCTGCTCCGCAACGGCGATGGCGGCGCGCAGTTGGTCGTCGGTCATGTGGCGGATGGCCGGGCGGCGCACCCGTTCGTGCCAGGGCTGGCCGATGGCATGATCGAGGCATACCCGCATGAAGCAGTGGTCGAACCGGATGGGCCAGCGCGCGGCGTCGGCCAGGCCCGGCAGGGTGGCGCGCGTCAGCCCAAGCCAGCGCGCAAGCAGCTGCTCACGCTCCGTCATCGGGGCGGCCGATGAGTGACACGCCGCTCATTTTGACCCTGGGGCTGCACGCGGACGACCAGGCCCGGTTCGAGCGGCTGCGCGCCTTGCACTTCCCCGCCGACCGCAACTTCATCCCTGCGCATGTCACCCTGTTCCACCATTTGCCCGGCCTGGAGATCGAAGCGATCCAGCGGGAATTGGAGCGTCGATGCAGCACTGTGCCGCCCTTCGAGGTGACGGCGGCCGGGCTGCGATTCCTGGGCCGCGGCGTCGCCTATTCGCTCACGGCGGCTGCCTTGACTACATTGCGTGCGGACCTGGCGAAGCAATGGGACCCATGGCTCACGCTGCAGGACCAGCAGGGCTACCGCCCGCACGTGACCATTCAGAACAAGGCCACGCCGGAGGTCGCCCGCGCCCTGCATCGCAATCTCGAGGCGGCATTCGCGCCGTTCACCGTCCGGGCTGAGGGGCTGCTGCTATGGCGTTATCTCGGCGGCCCATGGGAGGCGTTGGGCCGCTTCGCCTTCACGGGCTAGAAGGCCGCGTCCGGCGGCAGGTGCTCGACCGGATAGATTGCAACCGCCTATGCCGCCCGCCGCTAGTCCTCCTCCAGCGCCGGCGCGCCAGCGAGCACGCCGCCATCGATGACGATCGTCTGACCGGTCATGAAATGCCCGGAGGCCGCCGCCAGGAACACTGCCGCCCCGGCGATCTCGTCCGGCTCGCCGATCCGGCGCAGCGGCGTGTCGCGGGTGCGCTTATCGAGGTTGGCCGGGTCCTCCCACAAGGCGCGGGCGAAGTCGGTGCGGACCAGGCCGGGGGCAATGCAGTTGGCGCGTATGCCGCGCGGGCCCCACTCGACCGCGAGGTTGCGCACCAGTTGCATGTCCGCCGCCTTGCTGATGCCGTAGGCGCCCAGCGTCGTCGATCCGCGCAGCCCGGCGATGGAGGACACCACCGTGACCGACCCGCCGCCACGCTCCGCCATGCCGGGCAGCACCATGTTGGCCAGCCAGTGGTTGCTGCGGATGTTGGTGCCCATGATGCGATCCCAGGCGTCGTCGGGGATGTCGAGCGACGGCCCGAAATACGGGTTGACTGCGGCGTTGCAGACCAAGGCGTCGACCCGGCCCCACTCCGCCGTCGTGCGGTCGACCAGCGCCCGCAGCTCCTCCTTACGGCCGATGTTGCAAGGCACGACCAGGGCCTCGCCGCCACGGGCGCGTATGCCGGCCGCGACCTCCTCGCACAGATCCGCCTTGCGGCTGCTGACGACGACCCGCGCGCCGTGCTCGGCCATGCGCTCGGCGATGGCGCGGCCGATGCCCTTGCTCGACCCGGTGATAATCGCCACTTGGCCTGACAGATCGAATAGGTTTGCCATGCGCCTCCCCCGTTTTCCGGCAGCCTGCCGTCCCGATCGCGCCGCCGCAAGGGAGAACCTGCCGTGCTCGACGCCCCTGGCCCGTTCGGAGCACGCCATGCTTCTCCTTAGCGAACCCAAGCCTGTGCTGCACATATGGTGATGCGGATCAACCGGCGGCTGGCGGTGCTTGGCGCGGCCGCGCTGCTCGGCGCGGCGGACCGGGTGCCGGTCGCGGCGGTTCCGATCTCACGGCAGGAAACGGCTTGGTGGCGCGTCCGGCATCAGGAGAAGCTGGCCGAACTGCGCAGCCGCCGGGTGGAGCTGATCTGGCTGGGGGACAGCATCACCCAGGATTGGGAGAAGCAGGGACCGCCGGATTGGCAGGATTTCGCGCCGGTATGGCAGCGGTTCTATGGCGACCGGCACGCGGTAAACCTGGGCTTCCGCGGCGACAACACCGGGCATTTGCTGTGGCGCATGCGGAATGGCGAGTTGGACGGCATCCAGCCGCGGGCGGCGGTCGTGCTGATCGGCGCCAACAACCTGGGCCGCGTGCATTGGAATGCGCCGCAGACGGTGGCCGGCATCGTCGCGGTGGTGGACGAGTTGCGCAGCCGCCTGCCGAATACGCGCGTGCTGCTGTTGGGTGTCCTTCCGAGCGTGCGTTCGAAGTACGTCACCCGCACGACCAATGCCATAAACCGCGAGTTGGCGGAGCGCTACGCGACCGGCGGCTCCGATGGCGAGGTCACGTTCATGGACTTGTCCCGGCTGTTCCTGCGCGACGGCCAGGTGGACCGCACCCAGTTTTTCGACGACCATTTGGACCCGCCGGACCCGCCGCTGCATCCGACGGCGCAGGCACAGGAACGAATCGCGGCAGCGATCGAACCGACGCTGGCGGCGATGCTGGGGGATCGGCCGAAGGTGGCGGAGCAAGCGGATGGTGCTGTTGGAGGGGATTGAACTCTCGACCTCTCCCTTACCAAGGGAGTGCTCTACCACTGAGCTACAACAGCGCCGTGCCAGACGGGACGCGCCGTAACTAAGGGTTTGCCCTGATCAGCGCAAGTGCGGGCGAGCGCAGGTGCCGGCGCAAACCCGCAACAAGCTTGACGCCCTGCCGCGGCCAGGTGATTGCCTCATTCCATGACCGACACGCCCGCAAAACCCGCCACCACGCCGCGCGCCGACGCCGCGCAAAAAGCCCGCCTCGAACGCGAGGCCGCCGCCCTGCGGGAGAACTTGCGACGCCGCAAGGAGCAGATGCGCGCCCGGACCGAGCCGCCAAAACCGCTTCCAGACGCCGAATGAAATTTGCCGCCCGCCGCCACCTAGGCTAGACGCGACCTCCAGCCACCAGGTGCGCCCATGCCCGTGATGCCCGACCACTGGATTCGCCGCATGGCGCAGGACCATGCGATGATCGAGCCGTTCGTCGAAACCCAGCAGCGGGACGGCGTGATCAGCTACGGCCTGTCGAGCTACGGCTACGACGCCCGCGTCGCCGACGAGTTCAAGGTCTTTACCAACGTCGACAGCGCGGTCGTCGACCCGAAGGCGTTCAGCCCGGACAGCTTCGTGACGCGCACCGGGCCGACCTGCACCATTCCGCCGAACTCGTTCGTGCTGGGCCACACCGTCGAGTATTTCCGCATCCCGCGCGACATCCTGGTGATCTGCCTGGGCAAGAGCACCTACGCCCGTTGCGGCATCATCGTGAACGTGACACCGCTGGAGCCGGAGTGGGAGGGCCAGGTGACGATCGAGATCAGCAACACCACGCCGCTGCCCGCCCGCATCCACGCGCATGAGGGCATCTGCCAGTTCCTGTTCCTGCAAGGCGCCAGCCCGCCCGAGATCAGCTATGCCGACAAGGCCGGCAAATACATGCGCCAGCGCGGCGTCTCGCTGCCGCGGATGTAAGGAGAACAGCCGTATGGACCGAATTCGCATCCGCGGCGGCCGCGCGCTGCATGGCGACATCCCGATCGGCGGCGCCAAGAACGCTGCGCTGCCGCTGATGACGGCCGGGATGCTCACCGACGACCGCCTGCTGCTTGGCAACGTGCCGCGGCTCGCCGACATTTCTACGATGTCGGCATTGATCGCCCAGCACGGCGTGGCCGTCGTGCCGGACGGCCGCACGCTGTCGATCGGCGGCGCAATCACCAATAACGAGGCGCCCTACGACATCGTCCGCAAGATGCGCGCCTCGATCCTGGTACTCGGGCCGCTGCTGGCGCGGATACGCGAGGCGCGGGTCTCGCTGCCCGGCGGCTGCGCCATTGGCACCCGGCCCGTGGACCTGCACCTCAAGGGCCTCGAGCAGATGGGCGCGATCATCCAGCTCGAGAGCGGCTACATCAGCGCCACGGCACCGAGCGGGCTGCATGGTGCGACGATAGTGCTGCCGTTCGCCTCCGTCGGCGCCACCGAGAACCTGCTGATGGCCGCGACCCTCGCGGAGGGCCGCACCGAGATCGCCAACGCGGCGCGCGAGCCGGAGATCGGCGACCTCGCCGCCTGCCTGAACGCCATGGGCGCCCGCATCAGCGGCATCGCCTCCGACAAGCTGGTGATCGACGGCGTGCCCCGGCTGCACGGCGCCGAGCACCCGATCGTCGCCGACCGGATCGAGACCGGCACCTACGCCTGCGCCGCCGCCATCACCGGCGGCGAGGTGCGGCTGGTGGGCGGGCAGATGGCGCATCTGGGCGCGGTCGCCGCCGCGTTGCAGGCCGCCGGGGTCGAGATGACGGAGCAGGACGGCGCGCTGGTGGTCCGCCGGCTCGATGGCCTGCACGGCGCCGACGCGATGACCGAGCCCTACCCGGGCTTCCCGACCGACATGCAGGCGCAATTCATGGCGCTGATGTCGGTGGCCGAGGGCGCCGCGATGGTGACCGAGACCATCTTCGAGAACCGTTTCATGCACGTCCCCGAGCTGAACCGCATGGGCGCCAACATCAACGTGCACGGCGCCAGCGCCATCGTGCGCGGCGTGCGCGGGCTGTCCGGCGCCCCGGTGATGGCGACGGACCTGCGCGCGTCGGTCTCGCTGGTGCTGGCGGGGCTGGCAGCGCGCGGGGACACGATCGTGAACCGCGTCTATCACCTGGATCGCGGCTACGAGGCGCTGGAACAGAAGCTCGCGGCCTGCGGGGCGGACATAGAGCGCATTCCCGGTTAAGGGTTCCGGCCGGGGTGGGTAGGTGCTACATGGCGGCTCCGTGTGGGTCTCCGCACGCCATGAAGCACAGGGGCAGGAGCCCGCATGACCGCCCCCTTTCCGGCTGCAGCCTTTGCGCCGGAGGCTCGCAGCCCACTCATCCTCGCATTGCCCAAGGGCCGCATCCTCGCTGAATGCGGGCCCTTGCTGGACCGCGCCGGCGTGCGCCCGGCCGAGGACTACTCGGACGAGGACAGCCGGCGGCTGCGGTTCCCGACCAACGACCCGGCGCTCGACGTCGTGCGGGTGAGGCCGTTCGACGTCGCGACCTTCGTCGCCTTCGGGGGCGCCCATATCGGCATCTGCGGCGGCGACGTGCTGATGGAGTTCGACTATCCGGAGATCTACGCGCCGCTCGACCTCGGCATCGGGGTCTGCCGCGTCAGCGTGGCCGAGCCCGCGGCAACTGCCGGCAGCGACGATCCGGTCACCTGGTCCCGCGTCCGGGTGGCGACGAAATACCCTAACATCGCGCGCCGCCACTACGCCGCCCGCGGGGTGCAGGCCGAGATCGTGCACCTGAACGGCGCGATGGAATTGGCGCCGGGCCTTGGCCTGTGCCGCCTGATCGTCGACCTCGTGCAGACCGGCAGCACGCTGAAGGCGAACGGGCTGCAGGAGACCGAGGTCATCGCCCACATCACTAGCCGCCTGATCGTGAACCGCAGCGCGCTGAAGACGCAGCCGGAGGCGGTCGGCGCCTGGATCGCCCGGTTCCGCGCGGCGATGGCCTGATGAGAGCGACGCTCACCGCCAAGTCGCCGTCATTGCGAGCCGGCTTCGGCGCGGCAATCCAGGGCCACATAGGCCGAGACCTGGGTGCGCGACCCTGGATTGCCGCGTCGCAAGCGCTCCTCGCAATGACAATAGATGGGAGGCGGCAGGCACGTCGCCGCCCCGGAACGTCGGTATGAGGCGCCTATCCACCACCGACGCAGGCTTCGCCGAGGCATTCCGCACCCTGTTGCTGGAAAGCCGCGACAACACGGCGCGGGTCGACGGCGTCGTCGCCGCCATCATCGCCGCCGTGCGCGACCGGGGCGACGCCGCACTTTGCGAATATACCCTGGCCTTCGACCGGCTGGAGCTGACCCCGGCCTCGCTGCGCGTCACGGCTGACGAAATCGCCGAAGCGGCCGCCGGCATTCCAGCGGAACTCGCCGCAGCGCTCGACCTCGCGGCCCAGCGGATCGAGGCGTTCCACCGCGCGCAGATGCCGTCCGATTTGCAAATGCAGGACGCGGCCGGGCTGACGCTCGGCATGCGCTGGACGCCTCTCGATGCGGTCGGGCTGTATGTGCCGGGCGGCAAGGCCGCCTATCCGTCGTCGGTGCTGATGAACGCGCTGCCCGCCCGCGTCGCCGGCGTCGGCCGCATCGCCATGTGCGTGCCCTGCCCCGGCGGCGTGCTGAACCCGCTGGTGCTGGCAGCCGCCAAGCGCGCGGGCGTGAGCGAGATCTACCGCATCGGCGGCGCGCAGGCCGTCGCCGCCCTGGCCTATGGCACCGCCAGCGTCGCCGCCGTGGACCGCATCGTCGGACCCGGCAACGCCTACGTCGCCGAGGCCAAGCGCCAGGTGTTCGGACGCGTCGGCATCGACAGCATCGCCGGGCCATCGGAGGTCGTCGTGCTCGCCGACGCCGACAACGACCCGCGGCACGTGGCCGTCGACCTGCTGGCGCAGGCCGAGCACGACGAGGCCGCGCAGAGCATCCTGATCACCACCGACGCCGCGTTCGCCGACGCGGTTGCACGCGCGGTCGAGGCGGAGCTGCCCACCCTGCCCCGCCACGCCATCGCCGGCGCGAGCTGGCGCGACCACGGCGCGGTCATCCTGGCTCGCGACTGGCCCGAGGCCGTGGCGCTCACCAACGAGTTGGCGCCCGAGCACCTGCAGATCATGGTCGCCGATCCGCAGGCATTGTTCGCGCAAATCCGCCATGCCGGCGCGGCGTTCCTGGGCCGCAACTGCCCGGAGGCGGTCGGCGACTACGTGGCCGGTCCCAACCATGTGCTGCCGACCGGGCGCACCTCGCGCTTCGCCTCGGGACTGTCGGTGTTCGACTTCCTGAAGCGCACGACCTGGGTCATGGCTGACGCCGCCGCGCTGGGCGAAGTGGGCCCGGCCGCCGTCGCGCTGGCGGAGGCCGAGGGCCTGCACGCGCACGCCCGCAGCGTGGCATTGCGGCTGGGCCAGGGTGCGACGGCTTGACCAC
>CAXTJW010000078.1:0-12473 GCA_964244305.1 uncultured Acetobacteraceae bacterium | reverse complement strand
CGTCGGGCCGGCGCACCTCCTTGAAATGCACCGTGTCGGGCGCGAGCGCGGCGGCAAGCGCGGCGGCGGTGGCCTCACCCTCCTCCGGCGTCGCGCCGTCCACCACGGCGACCAGCAGGTCCTCGTTACGCGGAAACGCTTTTTGCAGCTCGATCCCGTGCTTGCGCCACGGCAGGCTAGCGGAAAACAAGCCGGAGGTGTCGGTCGTGACGCCGAGCCGCGCCTGCGCCAGCCAGATGGAGCCCACCGCCAGCAGCGCCGCCAGCAGCAGCACTGGCCTTGCATGGCGCACACAGAACGCGACCCAGGCGGCGAGCAGGGACGACATGGACCGGATCCGCAACCGCGACGATGCTGGCTGCACCGGAGGATTTGTCGGTGGACGGGTCGAGCTCATGCGGGGGTCTCCAAGCGGCGGGCTGGGCGGCGCTCCAGCAGGTGCCAGGCAAACAGGGCCGGGACGCCCAGCGCTACTTCCCGCAGCCGTTTCATAAGGCCGAGCGCGATCGCGACCTCGGGCGCCAGGCCGAACAGGTGGCAGACGATGACGAGGCCGCCCTCGGCCACGCCGATCGCGCCGGGCACGGCGAAGCCCGCCGCCCGCAGCGCCTGCCCCAGGCTTTCGATCACCATTCCTTCGGCGAAGCCTACGCTATGGCCGAGCAGATGCAACGCCAGGCAGACCTCGATGCCGCCCAGCAGCCAGGATATGCTGTGATGGAAGCACGCCAGCAGCAGCGGGCCGGGCGCGCGGTACAGGGCGCGAATGTTGGCGTCGAGTCCAGCGATCTCGCCGGGCGACGTCCAGCCGAAACGCTGCGAGAGCCGCATGATCCCGCGCTCCAGCAAGCCCGCCATGCCGAACCATTGCGCAGCCACGAGGCCCGCCGCGGCCACGAGCGTGAGGGCGGCGCCACCCAGCACGTAGCGGGGCACGCCGCTCTCGCCCACCAGCAGCACCAACAGGCCCAAGCCGATAAGGGTGAACAGGATTTGGGTCAGCACCTCCATCGTGATGTCCCCGACCGACCCGGCGACCGCGGACGCCAAGCCGAACCCGCGCCGGTGCAGCAGGCGCGCGGCCACGACCCCGCCGCCGAGATGCGCCACCGGCAGCAGGGCGTTCACCCCCTCCCTGATCCAACGCAGGGTGACGAACTCGCCGATCGCCGGCTGCGGCCGCAGCGGCTGGGCGATGGCGCGCCAGGCAAACGCCGAGAACAGGATCTGGGTCCAGTGGAACAGCACGACGGCGACGATGCCCCAGCCGGCATGGGCGAGCAGGTCCGCGACCTGACGCACGCCATAGCTCGCGAGCAGCCAGGCCGCGAGCGCCACGCCGACAAGGGTGCCGATCGCCGCACCCCACTTCATATGCAGGCCGGCGGCATGGCGGCGCAGGGGCGTCGGGAATCGATGTCTGCTTTCATGGACAGCGCCTATAGCACGCACTCCGGCATTCGCGCCGATTAGGCTCGCGACATTGAGCGGAGGGGCGGCGCACCATATAACGTCTCGATGCAATTGCGGCGGGGTGGGGCAGCGTGAAGGGCAGCATGGACGTCGCACTCCGGCTCGAAGCCGCCGCAGCCGCGTGCGAGCGGGACGGCACACGCTTTACCGAGCTGCGCCGGCATGTGCTTCGGCTCGTGCTGACGGCGGACGGACCGGTGACCGCCTATGGGCTGCTGGACCAGTTGCGCGGGACACGCTGGAACGCTGCGCCGCCGACGGTCTATCGCGCACTCGATTTCTTGATGCAGCAGGGGCTGATCCACCGGGTGGAGCGGCTGAACGCCTTCATCGGCTGCGACGAGGACGCGTCCCATGCCCACGCCGCCCAATTCCTGATCTGCAAGCGCTGCGGCGGGGTCGACGAGATCGATGGCCACGCCGTTGCGGACGCGGTCGGCCTGGCCGCCGCCGCCATGGGCTTCACCCCGGCGCACGCGACGATCGAGGTCGAGGGCACCTGCGCCGCCTGCACCGGATTGTCCGCGCACTAACCGCCTAAGATATGCAACTTGCAGTTATGCAAGGCGCTATGCTTTGGTGAGGCCGCGTGGGCAAAACGCTAGGCGGCATCCAATTGGACACATCGGACACGGCGATCTCCTTCCAAAGCACCGGCCCCGCCGGGCATCGGGCACGGATGCGCGACCGGTTGCTGGCCGGCCCGGCGGCACTGGCCGACTACGAAATCCTCGAAATGCTGCTGTTCCTCGGCATCCCGCGCCGCGATACCAAACCGCAGGCCAAAGGGCTGATCAACCGGTTCGGCAGCCTCGCAGCAGCGCTCACCGCCGGGGGCCGGGCCTTGAGGGCAGCGGGGCTGGAGCAGCGGGCGATCGAGGCGTTCGGACTGGTGGCGGAGGCGGCTGCGCAGCTTTCGCGCGCCGAGAGCGGCGAGCGCGTGATGCTGGGCAACTGGACCGCGCTGGAGCGCTATCTGAACCTGCCCGTCCGCATGATGCAGCCGCCGGCGTTCAGCGCCCTGCTGCTCAACAACCGCAACCAGCTGCTCGCCGAGCACCGGTGGCCGCACAGCGTCGATGCGGCCACGCTCGGGCGCGAAATGCTGCGCCATGCCTTGGAGCGGCACGCGACCGCGGTCATCCTGCTGCGCAACCAGGGGGAGGCACTGCCTGAGCTGACGCGTGAGGACCGCGCGCTGCATGCGCAGCTGCAACGCGCTGGTGCTGCGATCCTGGTCCTCGTGCACGACCTGGTCGTGATCGGCGGCGGCGAATGGATCAGCCTGCGGCAACAGGGATCGCTGCACTGAGATGGGATGGCTGCGGTGGCGCAGCGGCGGCGCTGCTGTTCAGCCAGCGGCGGCTCCGGCATTCGACGCCCTCATTGACCTGAGCCTCGATTGCCTGCCGTCCGGCGTGGGCCGCGATGCCGCGGTCGATGCGGCCACCAAGGCCGTCGCCGCCCTGCCTGGGGCAGGCTGGATCAGCGTCGCGCTGCATCGCCACACGACGCCGGCCACGGCGCAGGTCTTCCCGGCCGGAACCAGCGACAAGCCGGCCGGAGCCGAATGGCAGAGTTTGCGGCTACAGGTCGTGGCGACGGCGCTGCAGGCTGTGGTGGCGCTTGGGCCTGGTGCAGCCGGCATCCCGATACCGGCTAAGCGGGAGGCGACGTTCGAGGAGACGCTGGCCCAAAGGCGCACGCTCGACTACGGATCCGCCCTTATCCAGCCTGGACCCCGCGCCGGCTTCGCCGAGTCGATGGCCGCCACCCCGTTCGACGCACTGGACAAGCTCGCGGCGCTCGCGATGCTCGTCAGCCAAACCTCCGCCATCCAATCCTCAGCCGGGCAGTCCTCCGCCGGCCAGCCGTCGCGGGCAGCGCCCAAGCCCGTCGCCCCCGAGCCGCCCGACATGGACGCCGGCGTCACCATCATGGCGCGGCTGCTGGGTTTCGTGCTCCCCACCGACGGCCGCAGCACCGCGACCGCCGCCATGCAGCGCTTCGGCAGCTTCGCCGCCATACTCGCCGCACCGGAAAGCGAGCTGCGCCGGGTGCCCGGCCTCGGCACCCACGGCATCGCCGCCATCAAGCTGGTCCACGCCGCCGCATTACGGCTGGCGCGCGCGGGCGTGACCGGGCAGCCGGTGCTGGAGAACAGCGAGCTCCTGGTGGCCTATCTGTCCGCGGTGCTCGCCCGCGAGCGGATCGAGCAGTTCCGCATCCTGTTCCTCGACGACCGCGGCATGCTGCGGGCGGACGAAGTGCAGGGTACCGGCACCGTGAACCACACCCCCGTCTATCCGCGCGAGGTCGTGCGGCGCGCCCTGGAGCTGGGCGCGTCGTCGCTGGTGCTGGTGCACAACCATCCGAGCGGCGACCCGACCCCGTCCGAGGACGACATCGACATGACGCGGCAGATCAGCGAGGCGGCGGCGGCGCTGTCGATCGCGATCCGCGACCACTACATCATCGGCAACGGCCGCTGGTTCAGCTTTCGCGAGGGCGGGCTGCTGCCGTAAAGCTTGGCGCGTCGGCTGCTGCGTATTCTGTCGCCTCTTCCGGCGCGTCTTCCGGCGCGAACAGGCAGGCCAGCGCATAGACCGCGCCGCCCAGCGCCGTGATCCAGACGCTGACTGGCCAATCCGTGACATAGGCCAGGCCCAGCCCGGTCCAGGTCTGCGCCAATGCCAGCGCCGCCGACAGCGCCACCCCCTGCCCGACCCCGCGGGTCAGGCGATGCGCCGCCGCGGCCGGGGCGACGAGCAGGGTGAACACCAGCAGCACGCCGACCACCTGCACGCATAGCGCCGTCGCGAGCGCCACCACAGCAAGAAATAGCACCGACACGAGCCGCATCGGCACGCCGCGCGCCTCCGCCAGCTCCGGTTGCAGGCTGGCGAACAGCAGCGGCCGGGCGATGATCGCCAGCGCCGTCAGGCTCACGACGCCCAGGCCCAGCAGGGTCCAGATCGTGCCGGCGTCGACACCCAGGATGCTGCCGAACAGCAGCGCCGTCGCCTGCGCGGCATAGGCGGTGAAAAAATGCAGGAACAGCAGCCCGGCCCCGAGCGAAACCGACAGCACCATGCCGATCGCCACGTCCCGCCCCTCCGCGCGCTCGCCCAGCAGCCCCATGCCGACCCCGCCCAGCACCGTGACGCCCACCATGCCCCATAGCGGCGATGCGCCGATCATCAGCGCCCCAGTGGCGCCGGTGAAGCCCACATGCGACAACGCATGCCCGGCGAAGGTCTGCCCGCGCAGCACCAGCAGGTATCCCACCACGCCGGCGACCAGGGCGACGATCGTCCCGGCCAGGGCCGCGTTGACCATGAAGTCATACTCAAGCATGCACGCCGTCCACGCACGCATGGGCGCGCTCGATCTCCTGCCCGCCAGACATGACGAAGATGCGGCCGCCCGCCCGGATCACCTCGATATCCGCGCCATACAGCCGGGACAGCACGGGGCCGGTGATCACCTCGTCCACCGTGCCGATCGCCGCCCGGCCGCCACCGAGGTAGAGCACGCGGTCGATCGCGCCCAGCAACGGGTTCAGCTCATGCGCGCTGAACAGCACGGTGACGCCCAGCTCCCGCGCCAGTCGGCGGACCAGCGCCACGATGGCGTGCTGCCGCCGGGGATCGAGGTTCAGCAACGGCTCGTCCAGCAGCAGCAGGCGCGGACGGCCCAGCAGCGCCTGTGCCAGCAAAAGCAGTTGCCGCTCGCCGCCCGAAAGCGTCCGCAACGGGCGGCTGGCCAGGTTTGCGGCGTCAACCAGCTCCAGCACGCGGCGGATATCCGCGCGTCCGGCGGCGTCCAGACGCGGCAGGCCCCAGCGCCCGCCGTGGATCGCGCCGGCCAGGAACGCGGCGCCGCTGAGCCGCATGCCGCCCGGCGTGGTGCGGGCCTGCGGCATGTAGCCGATGTCGGGAGCGCCACGCGCCGCCGGGCGGCCCAGCGCATGCAGGCCGCCGGAGCCGGGCGTCACCAGCCCCAGCAGGGCGCGGAACAGCGTCGTCTTGCCGGCTCCGTTTGGACCCAGCACGCCCACGAACTCGCCGTAGCCGATGGCGAGCGACACCTCGCGAAGGACGGTCCGGCCGCCGAGGCCGATCGTGAGGCGGTCGAGCTCGACGGCGTTCAAGGAACGGCTAGCGCCTGATCCAGCGCATCGAGCTGCGCCAGCATCCAGGCCTGGTAGGTGAGGCCGGCTGGCTTCGTCTCGGCCACGCCGACGATCGGAACTTTATTCGCGCGCGCCAACGTCAGCATGCGCCGGGCCGCATTGCCGCTCGCCTGGCTGTTGTAGAACAGCGCCCGCACGCGGTGCTGACGGAGGTCGGCCTCGAATGCCGCTACGTCGGATACCCGAGGCTCGGCGTCGTTCATCACCGCAACCTGAAACCGCTCGTTACGCATCAACAGGCCGAGAGCGGACGCCATCAGGCCGAACACCGGCTCCGTCGCTGTCACCGGGAGGCCGGCATATCGGGCCCGCAGCGCTGCAATTCGGGCATTGATAGGCTCGAGCGACGCGAGGAACGTTTGCAGCTTCGTGGTGTACTCCGCGGCGTTCGCGGCGTCGGCCTGCGCGAGAGACGCCGTCATCGCGCGGGCGAAGACGGGCATGACCGTCGGGTCGAACCATAGATGCGGATTGGTGCCCGGCGCATGCCCGGTCAATTGGCCGATGTCGATGACCTGGCGCGCTGCTTTCGGTGCGCCCGCCAGCAGGCGCCGCATCCAGGGATCATAGTCCGTGCCGTTCAACACGACGACGGCTGCGTCTGCGATCTGCCGCGCGACCGAGGGACTGGCTTCGAATAGATGCGGGTCCTGCGCCGGGTCGCTCAGGATGCTGACGACCGCCGCATGCGGTCCAGCGAGCTGCCCGGCGACGTCGCCATACACGGTCTCGGCTGCGACGATCCGCAGCGGGCTTTGCGCCGAAGCCGGGAACCGGGCGGCAAGGCAGAGAAGCGACAATGCGGCGATGAAGGTGCGCATCGCTTCTAGTTATAATATAACATTTGCTCTGTAAATGCCACTCGCCGTGGAAAGCGGCCCGCAACACCAACGGAACTCCGGCTCAGGCGATCCGGCGCCTGGTGTCGGGCAACAGCGCCGTGAGCAGGCCGAGCGCCGGCAACCAGGCACATAGCGCATAGACGTGCTCGATGCTCGTCGCATCCGCCAGCTCGCCCAGAACCGCCGCCCCGAGACCGCCCATGCCGAAGGCGAAGCCGAAGAACAAGCCGCCGACCAGCCCGACGCGCCCGGGCAGCAGGTCCTGCGCGTAGACCAATATGGCCGAGAAGGCGCTGGCCAGGATCAGCCCGATCGGCACCGTCAGGATCGCCGTCCACAGCAGGTTCGCGTGCGGCAGCACCAGGGTGAACGGCAGCACGCCGAGAATGGAAGCCCAGATCACCCGCTTGCGCCCGAACCGGTCGCCGATCGGGCCGCCGACGACGGTGCCGACCGCGACCGAGCCCAGAAATACGAACAGCAGGAGCTGCGCCGTGTCCACCGCCACCCCGAACCGATCGATCAGGTAGAACGTGTAGTAGGTGCTCAGGCTCGCCATGTAGAAGTACTTGGAAAAGATGAGCATCAGTAGGATCGCCACCGAGGCGATCACCCGCGCGCGCGGCAGCGTCGAGACGGCCGGGGCAGATGCGGGCGCACGGCGGCGCTCCGTGACCCGGCGGCCATACCAGCGCCCCACCACCGCCAGCACCGCCATCGCAAGCAGCGCGACGATCGAGAACCAGGCGATGCTGGACTGGCCGTGCCGCACCACGATGAAGGCGGCCAGCAGCGGCCCGATCGCCGAGCCCGCATTGCCGCCGACCTGGAACACCGACTGCGCCAGCCCATGCCGGCCGCCCGACGCCATGCGGGCGACGCGCGAGGACTCCGGATGGAACACGGCCGACCCGAGCCCTATCATCCCGGCCGCCAGCAGGATCATCGGGAAGCTGCCGGCGACCGACAGCAACAGCAGGCCCGCAAGGGTGGACCCCATGCCGGCCGCCAGCGAGAACGGCATCGGACGCCGGTCGGTGACCAGCCCCACCAGCGGCTGCAGCAGCGACGCCGTGAGATAAAACGTGAGCGAGATCAACCCGACCTGGCCGAAATCGAGCGCGAATTTGGTTTTCAGGATAGGGTAGACCGACGGCACCAGCGACTGCATGAGGTCGTTCAGCAGATGCGATAGGCTGATGGCCAACAGAATCCCGGCAACCGGACCGGCCCTGGATACGGGCGGCGCGTTGACCAGCAGGTCCGGTTCAATCGATGTCTGGCTCATGCGTCCCTGCCGTGCTGATACGAATTCCGATCAGCTTGATATAGCCCCATCCTGGCGGCGGTTCACCGCATGGCTCCCATGTCCGCGCTGCCGCTTCCGGCAATGTCCATGGAGGCTCGCACCACCCGCGCCCAACGTGACGCTGATCAGCGCTACGCCAAGCCTCTCCGCCCGCAAGGTTCGGATCGCGCTGGCGATCGCTTTCCGGAGCTCGGCTGGCGCGAGACGCACGCCAGCCTCGCCCGATACATGGATGGTCTGTCTGCTGCGAGGCGACGTTTGGGCCCGCTACTGCGCGCGCACCAGCTGACCCCTGATCTCGCCGGCCGGGTTCGCGGCGGTGTGCACGTTCGCATACCACTCGCCCCCCATGAGTTCCGTCACCTGCGCGTCGGTCAGCGTCGCCATGCCCTGGATGGGGCTGGTGGGCGTCGGGAACGGCAGGACGACACCGGCATTCTTGCCGGGCTCGGCCGGGCCATGGAAGTGCGCCATCGTCGCCGGGCCAGACAGGCCGGAGTATTCCACGCCATAGGTCAGCACCTTGGTCGAGGTGTCGAGCGAGGCCGAGACGGTGCCCTTGCCGTCCGTCGTCTTTGCCGGGACCTCGGTCGCGCCGTTCATCGTGCCCTTGAACGCGACCGTTTCGGCCTGGGCTGCGCCACAGAACAGGCACGCGACGCCGAGCATCATTACGATACGAAACATGATCTTTCCCTTTGACATGGTTGTCTGCGTCATATGCGCCGTCACGCCGATTCCATCAGGTCGCGCGGAAACATTTGCACCATCAGCCCGGCCCGCTTTTTTGCCGCCGGACGTCGGGCGCGGCCGTCATTTGCTCCCACTCCGCCCGGGCCGCCTCGTTCTGCGCAATCAGCGTCCGGCGCTCCTGCAGCAGGGCGTCGCGCTCCTTCGTCAATGACTCGGCGGCGGTGTTCATTGTCTTGAGCCGTGCCGCCTGATTGTCGCGTTCCGTTTGCGACACGCGAAGCTGCTCCTCCAGCACCCCCATTTCTGCCGAGGCCGCCCGCAGCTTCAGCTTGATCGAATTTTGCTCGGAACGGAGCATATCGCGTTCAGTTTCGAGGCGCTGAACGTCCGGCACCCACTGCAAAAGGCGAAAGAGCAGGCTCAAGCTGGTGTCCCTCCCTGCTGACGGCCGTGCTGGGCACCGCCGTCCGGACCCAGCGCGGGCTGGGATCACGATGGCCTGAATTAACGCCCCGGGAGTTTACAGCCGCGGAGCAGCGAGTGCCATCCCCGTTATAACCGCATGCCGGGACGCTACGGCGCAGCGCTCACTTGGATCGCGGTCGCAGCATCCCCGCCCCCGTGCGCCATTTCGACTGGAGCCGGCGGACCCGACCTGCCAGTCTGGCGATCGAGCATCACGCCAGCCGCAGCATAGGTGTTGCCAACGCTCATCGGCCGGCCGTCGCGCGCCAGCAGGCCAGCATTGCGCAACACGCTATAGCCCTCGACCTCGACGCTGGACTCCGACGGATGTTTCGCGACCGCGGCGAGGAACCGCGAAGCGCCGGTCGGGCCGAGCACATGCAGCAAATAAAGATCTGCGGGCGTGACCTGGCGCCCGAGCTGGCCCTGCAATGCCGCCTGCTGCTCGCTCATGCTTTGCGCCGCAAGCCTCGCCGAGAGCACAGGGTCGTTGCGCATACGCAGGATCGCCGCCCGAGTGCCGCTGCCGGACACGACGAGCTCGCCAGACCGATGGTCCCTGCGGATAGCGGCGGCGTAGCCTCCGACGTCGTGCTGCGAGCCGTAGCTGCGCACGACCTGGAGCCAGGTTCCGGTGGTGAACTGCAGCAGTCCCTTGGCCGAAGATCGGGCGCTGTGCGCACTCGGATTGAACCGGCTCTCACGCCAGGCGAGCGCGACGAGCAAACCTGGGTCCATTCCAGACTCGTGCGCCGCCGTCTGTATGGCCTCCATGACCGCGGGGGAGATTCGCGGATTGTCCCAGGTCGAATTGCTGAGAGGAACGAGGCCCCGGTGCATACCCCCGGCGTAATGGGTGCCGCTGTGGTTCGTACGGACGCGCGCAAAAGTCCGTGGATGCTGCCGCGACGCGGAGTGGACCAAATGCCTGGACGCCGCTCGCGCACTGCCGCCGTGTCCATGGCGCGCCAGAGGCCGCGATGCCGAAACGCTATGCGCGCTGGCGGCGCTGGTTGCCATAACGGTGCTCAATATGAGGGACAGGCGTCCAAACCTATGCAGCAACGCGGCTAGCTGGCCCGGCGAATTGTTACTACTTCGGCGCATTACGTCCTCATTTCGCAATCATCGAGCGCGCATCGCTAGAGCTCGGACACAGCACCAGGGTGAAGTAGGTGTCGATGGACAGTAACAGAATGGCGCAGCCCTCGACTCGGTTGCGTCGCAAACAGATAAGTGAATTCCGCGCTTCTACAATCTAAATGCATATTGCCGCAAGGGCGAAACGATCGATCAACCCGAGTTTGAACTCAGCAAATACTGATACAACCATATGGTATAATATTTCGATTACGATCTGTATTCCCCGCATCGGGAACCAGACCTGGCAGGCTTACCCTTCAGTCACCGGCTGCTGCTTCGGTTGTCGTTCGTTCCAGCTCGCTGGCCAAAGTCAACCAGCCGAACACGCGTATTCGCCGCGTCGCACGGTCGCTGCACGACAGCAAGGCATGCCGATCCAGCGCGGTCGCAGCCGCCCTGGATGGCCCCGTCGAACCCGCGTTACCCTGTGTTAAGCGGCGTGGGCGAGCTGCGCCTCGGCATAGACGGCCTGCTCGAACCGATCGAGCAGCGTCAGCACGCGCGCATCGGCGAACGGCAGGATCTGCGTCATCAGCACGCCGGCGACGCCGTGCTTCGGGTCGATCCAGTAATACGTGTTGGCCAATCCCGCCCAGGCCATGCTGTCCGTGCTCCGCCCGCCCTCGACATCATGGGTATTCAGCATGAACGCCAGCGACCAACCCTTGTCGCGGCCCGGGAAGAACTCGGCATCGTTGGTCACGGATGGGATCGCCGTGGGCAGCGCCTTGACCCGGACCGGGTGGATCGCGTCCTTCGACATATGCGCGACCGTCGCCTCGCTGAGCACGCGTGCCCCGTCCAGCGTCCCGCCGTTCAGGATCATGCGGCAGAACTTCAGGTAGTCGGGCGCGGTGCCATAAAGCCCGCCGCCGCCCATATGGAACTCCGGCTCCTGCTCCACCTCCAACGGAATCGGCGACAGGCTGCCGCCCGCGACCCGCGCATTCATCTCCACCAAGCGCTTGCGCTGCGCGTCGCCGATGCGGAACGCGGTGTCGTGCATGCCGAGCGGCGCCAGGATGCGGTCGTGCATATAATCCGCCAAACGCTGGCCGCTCACCGCCTCGACCGCCTTCCCTGCCCAGTCGATGCCGGTGCCGTACTCCCAAATGTCGCCGGGGTCGGCGACGAGCGGGGTCTCCAGCGCGGCGTTCTTGCAGGTCAGGATGCCCGGCGTGCCCGCGTGCGCCATATAGCGCAGCATGTCCTCGCGCCACATGTCGTAGGCATGGCCGCTGGTATGGGTCAGCAGGTGCCGCAGCGTGATCGCACGGGCAGCGGGGCGGAGCTGTGGCGCGCCGTCACTGTCGAAGCCGGTCAGCACCTGCGGCTGCGCCAACTGCGGCAGCATGTCGGCGACCGGCGCATCGAGCGAGAGCTTGCCCTCGTCGACCAGCTGCAGGGCGCAGGCGCTGGTGATGGCCTTGGTCATCGATGCGATCCAGAACACGCTGTCCGGCTGCATCGCCTCCCCGGCCGCGTTGCGGACTCCGGCGGCGCCTGTGTAGGTGATGCCCTGCGCGGTGCCGGCTGCCACGGCGACGCCGGGCACATCGCCGCGGTCGACGGCTTCGGCCAGGATTTGGTCGATGGATTGGCTCATTTGCGTTTTTCTCCCCAGGTCGGCATTGCGGTCCTGGGGAAGCGTATAATCAAACCGCGGTGGCGGGCAACGCGGCCGGGTTCGTCGCGGTGTAGATCCAGCAGGCGGCGTCGAGCGACGGCTTGCCGCCCTGCGCCCGGTCGCGCAGTGCCTCGCGCACCATGCCGACGGCCCGCTCGCGCGTTGCCGCATCGACGTCACGCAGCAGGGCGGACGCAGGGCCGGCTTCGACGGCGAACTCCACGGCGGCCGCAAGCGCCATGTCTTTCGTGCCGTCCCCGGCGGTCTCCAAGGCCGCGTCGACCCTCATGCTTGCGACCTCGGCAAAGCCAGCCTCAGCGAGGATCGCGCCCACCCGCGCCGCATCCGCAAAGGCGAACGGGCCCGGCGCGTCCGGCGGCATGGGAGCCGGGGCCGGCAGCACCCGCAGCATCGCCGCGCGCGGGACCGCGACCCAGGCATTCTCCGGCATCGGACGCCAGCAGACCATCGCCAATCGTCCGCCCGGCCGCAGCGCCCGGCGCAGGTTGCGGAACGCCCGGATGGGGTCGCCAAAGAACATGACGCCGAAGCGCGACGCCAGCAGATCGAACCCGCCCGGTTCGAACGAGGCTGCCGCGGCGTCCGCCTCCTGCCACTCGATCGCCGCCTGTCCCGCCGACGCCAGCCTTGCGCGCGACCGAGCATGGTCGAGCATCGGCCGCGACACATCGACCGCCAGGATGCGGCCCTCCGCGCCGAGCGGTC